>DNNX01000074.1 GCA_003497445.1 Acholeplasmataceae bacterium
CAAATATTGTTTTAAGACTGAAAAATGTTTGAAGTTTTTTTTCTAAGCGTGCAGATTCTTTCGTCACTTTTTTTGCTTCAAGTGTATTCGACCAAAAATCAGGTGCTTGCATCGCATCTGATAATGTTTTTAAAGATAACTGAATCGATTCAGGCTTGATTGCTTTTTGAATGTCATTCATTCTAATTTGAAAATTATCGATCCATTTGTTAAGTTCATAACGTTCTATCATAGCTTAAAATGGTCGTCCCCTCATATTACGATTACGTCTTACTTTTGGCTTTCTTGGTTTTTTTGGTGCATCCAATTGACCTTGATTCGTAGAGGTATTTTTAACAACTGCCTCTCTTTGAGCATCCATTTGTATATGTGCACGCAAGGCAAATCTTGTTACATCTTTAGAGATATTTAAGACCATGGTATTAAAAAGTCTAAGTCCCTCTTGTTGATACATTGTAAGAGGATTGTTTTGTCCATATGATTGTAGTGATACACCTTGTCTAAGTTCACTCATTGTATCAATATGTTGTGTCCAGTATGTATCAATCACACGTAACATAATGACTTTTAAAAACTCATTATATACAACTTCTGGCGTATTCTCTTTTTTTGTTTGCATTTCGTTTTGAGCCAGATCTAAAATGGTCGCTTGAATCTCTTCAAAACTATGGTTTTCAATCATCTCTTTATTGAGAACATCCGGTTTGAAGTATGTATTTGTAATATGTTGAAACAAGGACTCTATGTCTACGTTTGTTTCTTTATCAATGATTGTCGTATATTGTTTTACTTCTGAAGTTAATGTTCGCTGAATTGCATTTAATACTTGAGGTTCAATCGATTCTAATAATAAAACATCACGACGTTCTTTATAAATAATTTCACGTTGTTTTCGTAAGACATCATCATATTTTAGTACATTTTTACGCGCATCATAGTTATTACCTTCGATACGCTTTTGTGCATTGGTCACAAATCTTGTAAAAATTTTAGAAGAAAGTGGTTCATTGCTACTTGCATTAAGACGTTCTAACATCATCATGCGTTGTTTAAATGTCTCACCTCCGAAACGTACCATAAGTTCATCATCTGCAGATAAATAAAATCTGGAATATCCAGGATCTCCTTGTCGACCAGAACGACCACGCAACTGATTATCAATACGTCTTGATTCATGTCGTTCCGAACCAATCACAGCCAAACCACCAAGGTCTTTCACACCTTCGCCTAATTTAATATCTGTCCCACGTCCAGCCATGTTGGTCGCAATTGTAACAGACCCTTTTTGACCAGCTTTAGCAATGATGTCAGCTTCTCTTTCATGATTTTTAGCATTTAAAATTTCATGTGAAATGCGTTTCTTTTTAAGCATCATCGATAAATCTTCAGATGTTTCAACTGCGATAGTACCAATGAGAATCGGTTGTCCAAGTTGATGCCTTTTTTCAACTTCATTCACTAAAGCTTCAAATTTTGCATCTTCAGACGCAAATAAATAATCAGGTTCATCTTTTCTAATAAGTGGTTCATTTGTTGGAATCTCGATGACTTCCATGTTATAAATATCTCTGAATTCTTCTTCTTCAGTTTTTGCAGTACCCGTCATTCCAGAAAGTTTTTTATACATTCTAAAAAAGTTTTGGTATGTGATCGTTGCAACTGTCACTGTTTCTTTTTTTATCTGAACATTTTCTTTCGCTTCTAAGGCTTGGTGAAGACCTTCAGAAAATTGTCTTCCTTTTAATATACGACCGGTAAATTGATCGACAATCAGTACTTGGTTTTCAGCAACAACATATTCTTTGTCTTTAAACATTAAATAATTTGCTCTTAATGCGTTGTTTATATGATGTACGAGTGTGACATATTTTAAATCGTATAAGTTATCAATTTTAAATATTTGCTCTGCTTTAGAAATCCCTGATTGCGTCAGTTCAATCGTTTTAGACTCAATATCAATTTCAAAATCTTCATCGCGTAATGATTTTGAAAAACGATCTGCAGATTGATATAAATTCTGGTTATTTTTAGCACCACCTGAAATAATAAGTGGTGTACGCGCCTCATCAATTAATATAGAATCTATCTCATCGATAATCGCAAAATTAAGGCCTCTTTGAGCGACCATATCTTTTGCATATAGCACCATATGATCTCTTAAGTAATCAAATCCTAATTCACTGTTGGTTGAATATAAAATATCACAATCGTAGGCATCACGTTTTTGTTCTCTCGTGAGTTCTCTTAGATTTAATCCTACTGTGAGCCCTAAAAATCTGAAGATATCACCAATTTCTCCTTCAGCCTCGCGTTTCGCAAGATATTCATTCACGGTAACAATATGTACACCTTCACCACTGAGTGCTTGTAAAAAGGCAGGCATGACTGAGGTTAAGGTTTTTCCTTCACCTGTTTTCATTTCAGCAATGTTACCATCAAATATGGCAATAGCACCCAAAAGTTGTACATAATAAGGGTACATGCCTGTGACTCGTCTAGATGCTTCTCTTACGAGTGCATACGCTTCAACTTGTAGGGATTTAAGGGTTTCTCCCTCTTCAAAGCGTTTTTTTAATATATTTTTTCTTATGATGAAATCTTCATTTTTTAATGATTCCATTTCTTTTTCGAGTGCAACAATTTGGTCAGCTGTTACTTTTGCTTGTTTTAAAAATCGCTTAGATGGATCAAATAGTTTTTTAAACATAAGTCACGTCCTTATCTATTTTATGATACTATAAAAAGGGTTTTATTACAATGAAAACCAATTGTTGAAAATGCCATTTTTTGATAAAAAAAAACGCCTAAGCGTTTTTTAAAAATCAAATTGTACATCTTCTCTTTTAAGTGGATCTGCCTCAAAAAATTCTCTTTTCAAGAATTTACCCATATTTGCAACAATGCTATTTGGGAAAACAACGATTTTTTGATTATACATAGATACATTTGAGTTGTATACACGTCTTGCCGCCTGAAGATTTTCTTCGATTTCAAACGTTGCTGTTTGAAGCTTAGAAATATTTTCAGAAGCTTTTAAGTCTGGATATTGTTCTACAACAACATTAATTGCGGATAAACCTCTTGAAACTTCATTTGCAAAAGCTTCTTTGTCTTTAATGTTATCAGCATGTTTAGGTTGACGTAATTTAACGACACTTTCTAGTGTTTCTTTTTCATGCTTCATGTAACCTTTAGCAGCTTGATACATTTTCGTTAACATATCAAAACGTTGTGTTAAGGCAACATCAATACCTGATTCAGATTCATCAATTTTTACAAGCATTCTTCTAAAACTGTTTTGTAATGATATAAACCAAATAAATGGTATTACGATGATGATGAGTAAAACTAAAATAAATTCCATATATCTTCTCCTTTTTTATTTAAATTTACTTGAAGTGAGTTTCAATTCATTAATTATTGCAGGTATAAGATCAACATCTCCTTCAAAAGCATTCATTGCTTTTTCATCAATTGTCTTATTAAAGGGTATCTCTAGATAATCTTGAGAATCATTAACACCAATATGGAGTTCATCCTTATTATAGTAAAAATATATATGTCCTCTGTGTAATTTTTCTAATTCTAACAATTTTTCCATCATAATTGGAGTTAAATGATAGAAAGCATATTGCTTTTCAGATGCAAATAACCTAAATTTTTTATTGAATGCGATACTTTCGGTTTCTACCTTTTCTAAGCCTCGCCTTTCTCTCGGATATGATTCGCATATTTTAAGTGATCCTTTAAAATTCTTAGGAAACTTATATTTGTACCAACGTCCTTTAAAATACACCGGATACGTGACTGTTCTATTTCCTTTAGAATCTACATGCTCTCTACGTTCTCTGAGAGTTACATCGCTAACTTCAAAAGACACACCTTTGTATTTCCCTCTAATGTAATCTTCTCCTGAAAAACGATCTGGCCTTTTGACTAGACCCGTCTCATTGATAATTGATTCAGAAATAGACTGATGTCTATCATAAAAAACTTCATCAAATTTATCTTCTAAAACGATATGAACAAGTTCATCTTTTATAGTGTTTTTAAATTGTTTTGAAAGTGCTTGGGCTTTACTAAAAAAAATGAAAGCTGGAATTAGTCCAACCACAAACAAAAAGTAAAATTCTGATAAAATACTCAAAAGTATGGCAGTAAGTATCGATACAACTGCGATAGTCATAAATTTTGTGTAGCTTGAAAACAACTCTTTTCTTTTTTGTTCTAGCTTCTCAATTTTTTTAAATAGCTCACTCATCTAATTTCCCTTTATTTAATTATATAGTATTTCTCTTAGTTTATCAACTTTATCCAACCTTTCCCACGGAAAGGTAGTGTTATCTTGTCCAAAATGTCCGTAGGCGGCTGTTT
>DNNX01000004.1 GCA_003497445.1 Acholeplasmataceae bacterium
ATCATTATCGGTATATCAGGAGGATTAGATTCAACCCTTGCTTTACTTTGTGCACACCAAGCAGTTTTAAAATTAAATAAAGACCCTAAATCGATCATTGCAGTGACGATGCCAAGTACTGTTACCTCAAAAGAGACAAAATCAAGAGCCATCACACTCATGGAATTTTTGGGGGTAACAACGCTTGAAATTCCAATTAAAGATGTGCTTGATCCTCATTTAAAAGGATTAAGCCATAATGATGTAGATGTGACATATGAAAATGCACAAGCACGTATTAGAACATTATATTTAATGAATTTAGCCAATAAACATAAAGGATTTGTATTAGGCACTGGTGATTTGTCTGAAATCGCTCTAGGCTTTATGACCTACAATGGAGATCATATGAGCATGTATGCGATCAATAGTGGCCTACCAAAAACTTGGGTACGCATGTTAGTTACCCATTATCAAAACATATACCTACCGATTAAAGAGACACTTCAAGCAATTTTAGAGGCACCCGTCACACCTGAATTACTTGAAAATCAAGATAGTGAAGAAGTGATTGGTAGATACGATATTAATGATTTCATGTTATATCATCATCTTGTTCAAGGAGCTGATGAAGATAAAATGAACTTTTTATTGCACCATGCATATCATCTTACCTTAGAAACATCCAATGATTATGTTACAAGATTTTTTAAACGTTTTTATGCATCTCAATTTAAACGCCAAACCATGCCGGAAGGACCGAAATTACTTAATTTTAGTTTATCTCCTAGAGGAGAATATCGCATGCCTAGCGATATTAAAAAAACATGAGTAAAAAAGTTATCGTAGGGTTATCTGGTGGCGTTGATAGTGCTGTTGCAGCATATTTACTAAAAAAAGATGGCTATGATGTACATGCCATTTTTATGCAAAATTGGGATAATGCAACCAATCATGATGTCTTAGGCAATCCTTATAAAGATCAAGATATATGTGAACAAGAACAAGATTATCAAGATGCCATAGAAGTTGCTCGTATTCTCGATATTCCAATAGATCGGGTTGATTTCATTGATGCCTATTGGGATCGAGTATTTTCTCATTTTTTAAGTGAATATGAAAAAAATAGAACACCGAATCCAGATATCTTATGTAACAATGAAATCAAGTTTAAAGCTTTTTTAGAGCATGCACTTTCTTTAGGTGCAGACTATATCGCCATGGGACATTATGCTCAAAAAACATATATTAATGGGACATATCATTTAAAAAGAGGATTTGATCAAAATAAAGATCAGACATATTTTCTTGCGCAACTTACATCTAAACAACTTGAAAAAGCATTATTTCCTATTGGACATTTAGATAAAAAAGATGTTAGGAAAATAGCATTCGACTTAAAATTAAATGTAGCAGAAAAAAAAGATTCAACAGGGATTTGCTTTATTGGAGAACGTCATTTTAATGAATTTTTAAATAACTATTTACCTGCAAAAAAAGGACCAATGAAACGTCTTAATGGTGATGTTCTTGGCGAACATACTGGTCTCATGCATTATACAATAGGTCAAAGAAAAGGCTTAAACATTGGTGGTATGAAAGGCATTGTGGGTCCATGGTTTGTGGTAGGTAAATCACTAAAAGACCTTACGTTGTATGTTGAACCAGACGGAGATCATGAAACACTATATAGTGATGAAGCAATACTTGAAGATGTGTTATTAAGAGGTCAGGTCAAAGACGGGTCTTATACTGCTAAATTTAGATACCGTCAAGAAGATCATCCAGTTACTATTGAAAAGATTGATGATAGGCATTATAAAGTATTATATCCTCAAGGTGTTAAAGCAGTGACACCTGGACAATTATGTGCAATTTATGATGGAGAAATTTGTTTAGGTGGTGGATTTATACAAACTGTTTATAAACAAGGAACACTTTGTCCATATGCCTGAACTCAAAGGATCATTAAAGAATATCGTTTATCGGAATGATGATAATGATTATTCCATCATTAAAATTGTCACTGAAGATGATACGATTGAAACCATCACAGGGTATTTTCAAAAACTTTCTGAGGGTGTCACATACACCTTTTTTGGTAATTATACAACCCATCAAAAATACGGGAAACAATTTAAAGCAGATTCCTATCAAAAACAAGAAATTCAACATGAAGATGGTATCATTTCTTATTTATCTTCTCATCTATTTACGGGTATTGGTCCAAAAACAGCAGAGAAAATTGTTGCTTTGTTAGGCGTCGATGCAGTCGATAAAATAATAGAAGATCCAAATCTATTAAGACCCATTGGACTTTCTGCAGTAAGAATGAAAAAACTCCAACAAGAGCTGATCAAAGAACGTCACCATGAAATGATGCTCATCAAGTTATATCATTATGGGTTTACTTCAAAAATGGCAATGAAATTGATTGCAGCGTATGGATTACAAACTCTTGAAAAAATTGAAGCAAATCCTTATCAAATGATACCCGATATTGATCAAATTGGTTTTTTAAAAGCGGATTTAATCGCAAAAACATTAGGAATTGATGATGAAGATCCACGTCGTGTTGAAGCTGCGATTGAGTTTACATTTGAATCACGTGGATATCAAAAAGGTGATACGTATTTAACACGAGAACAAATTGAACTTTATTTAGAATCACATTTAAGAGTCAATGTTGACATTCAACCACATATAGAAAAACTTATTTTTGAAGGTAAAATCAAACAAATCAACGATATGTATAGTTTAAGTCCATCCTATTTTAGTGAATATTATATCGCGGAAAAACTACATGTCTTATCAAAGCAAATATCAAATCAAGATGATGTTTTTGACGTGATTGATTTGATTGAAAAAACAAAATTTATCACGTATACAAAAGTTCAAAAAGAGGCTATTGCAACCGCACTCGCTTCTAAAGTGTCGATCATTACAGGAGGGCCAGGTACTGGAAAAACAACCATTATTGATGGAATTGTATCTGCATACTTACAAGGTCATAATTTAAAGAAAACAGATTATGAAATTGCTACTAAAATTGGTCTTATGGCACCGACAGGACGTGC
>DNNX01000001.1 GCA_003497445.1 Acholeplasmataceae bacterium
AATTGCTAACCCAAGAGGGTAGCCAAAAAATTTATTGATAGGGGAGGGCTGAATTAGAAGCTTTACAGGATCTTTTTTTACAATACTATCATTAACCTCAAATATATTCTCTATTAGAATTGGTTGATCAAAACTTTCATAAATTTTACCACGTTTTTTGATACCTGCAGTATCAATCGCAACATAGTCTTTTTGATGTCTTTTAAATTGAGTATCGATCGCATCTCTTGTTGTGCCGCTTATTGGAGATGCAATGACTCGTTCTTGATTTAAAATTGCATTCATCAAAGAAGATTTGCCGACATTCGGTCTTCCAACAATTGAAAAATGAATGGCATCTTCAGCGTACGCTTCTATTGGAAGCTGATGCATCGACATCATTTTATCTAACAAATCACCTATCCCAATACCATGAATGGTTGAAATTCCAATTGGATCTCCAAGCCCAAGTGCATAAAATTCATAAATATTAGGCATTTTAGAAACATCATCGATTTTATTGACGACAACAATGACTTCTTTTTGTCTTTTCATTAATATTTTGGCGATCATGTCATCGGCATCTTGAATGCCAGCAACGCCATCGACAACAAACAATATGATATCAGCTTCATCCATTGCGATTTCTGCTTGGACTTTGATTTCAGTTAAAAAAGGAGCATCAACGTAGTCGATGCCCCCTGTATCAATGACTTCAAAGGATTGATTTAACCATTCTCCTCGACCATACAAACGATCTCTAGTAACACCTGGTTGATCATCTGTAATGGCATGTCTTTGACCAATCAGTCGATTAAATAAACTTGATTTGCCGACGTTAGGACGTCCAACAATTGCAATCTTAAATGCCATCATTATTTTTTCTTTAACTTATCCTCAAATAATTCTCCAAGTTTTGTCCCTGAATCATCTACTTGTTCTTGTTCCATAAATTTTTCAAAATCAGCACGTAGTTCTTTTTCTTTCATACGTCGAATTGAAAGTTCCATTGTCCATGTTTGATGATCAGCGTTTAGAACAATTGCCTCTACTTCATCACCAACAGCGAATGCTTCATCAATTTTTGAGATACGATTGACACTTAATTCATCTTGTTTAATGATACCGTCTGCACCTTGTACATTGACAATGACCATGTTACGTTCAATACTCGTAATAGGTACTTTAATGATGTCTCCACGCTTAACAGTAACACCTTTCCAAGGATTATCAAGAAGCACACGTCTTGATAGAGGAATTTTTTCTTTTTTAATGTCAATGCTTAAAATACCTACTTTAATGGTATCACCAATTTTCACAAATGCATCATAATTATCATTGGGATTCCAAGAATATTCAGATTGATGTAGTAATCCTCTCACATCTCTTGCAAGTTCAACTATAATACCGAAAGGTAACTTTTGCACAACTTGTCCTTCAACAGTTTCTCCTTTATGGTGTTGTTTTGAATAGACCTCATAAGGTGTTGGAATGAGTGCTTTCATAGATAAATCAAGACGATTACCCTCTTTTTTGATCACTTTTACTTCAACTTCTTGACCAAGTGTTAAAACATCCACAAGCTTATCAATACGATAATGACTCACTTGAGATATACGTAATAAACCAGCAACGTGATTAAATTTTACTGTTGCTGCATAGTCTTCAATTTTTTCAATCTGACCTTTTAATATGTCCCCTGTTTTAATCGTTGCAAGTTCTTCTTCTCTTGCTTTAACGCGAGCTTCATAAGCATCTTGCCTTGCTTTTTCAAAGATTTGTTTACGAGATGCAATAATTTTATGAAAACGGCCTCTTTTGGAAACTTCTAATAATTGAACTTCTAATGATTTACCACGTAATTGATCTTTGTTTTTCGCAAGATCATAATCTAAATGACTGTAAGGTAAAAATGCTTCAAAAATGTCAATCGATAAAAGTAGTCCTTTATCTTCAACTTTTTTTACTTTTGATTTTAAAATTGTGTTATTTTTTGCTGCTGCTTCTAATTGAACAAATGCCTCTTCTTCAAGTATCGGTAAACGTGATAATAAAATTTGTGCAGGTTCATCTGTAATTTTTTGAATACGTGCTTTTAATGGATCACCAACAGAAATTAACCCAACGAATGTATTTGGGGAGGGTTTTGCATAGTTATCTAAATGGATTTTCCCTTCAGTCATTGCATTTAAATCTATGTAGAGTGTATTCTCTTCTACTTTAATTACTGTACCTTCTACAATTTGACCTACTCGGGGGATATTAATATTTTGCATGTGCTTGTTTCCTCTTATTAATTTCTGACAAGATAAGTTCAATAACTTCTTTTTTTGTTAAATATGTTGTATCAATGATGACAGCATCACTTGCCTTAGTTAATGGCGAAATTGCTCTTGTTGAATCTTTTAAATCTCTCGTTTCAATATCCTCAATCATTTGTTTCAATGGAATATCTAAGCCCAATTCATGGATACGTCTTTTTGCTCGTTCTTCTATTTGTGCTGTTAAGAAAATTTTTACTTGTGCATGAGGTAATACAACAGATCCAATATCTCTACCATCCATCACAACATCATTGTTTTCTGCGATTTCTTGCTGAACTCTCACAAGTGTTTCTCTTACATATTGAATACTAGAGACTAAACTCACGTGTTGACTAATAGTTTTATCTCTAATAATGTCTGTTAAATTTTCTTGATTCACATAAATAGATTCTTTTTTATAAACGAATTTGGAAGATTCTAAAAACTGATACGAATTCACATCATCTAGTGGTGTCTGATTTCTGAGTGCAATTGCGGTAACCGCTCTATACATCGCTACAGTGTCAATATGAATACAATTAAGTTTTTCTGCAAGTTCTTTACTTATCGAACTTTTCCCTGAACCCGCTGGGCCATCAATCGCGATATGAAATGGCTGCATCGTTCCTCCAATATCTCTCATATTATAACATATTCTTTATCGCTTACTCAATACGTTAGCGATGTTTGAACTGATATCCAAATAATTTTTTTACTTCATGAACTTTTAAATACCGATAAAATCCACGTTTAACTCCCTCTAAATTTAGGAAGGCATATTTAACACGTGTGAGTTTTATTGCTGGAAAGCCTACTGCTGCAAACATCTCTTTAACTTGGTGGTATTTTCCATCGATCAAAACAATTTCAACATAACTTGTTTTCATCGGAATTCTTCTTTCTAACACATGAACATCGACACCTTTAACAATATGATTGCCACCAATCGAGACACCAGTTTTTAATTTTTTTACTGCGTCTCTTGTGATGATACCTTGACATACTACACGGTAAACTTTATCGATTTGATGTTTTGGATGTGTCATTTTTTGCATGAACGCACCATCATTTGTCATCAGTAGTATCCCTGCAGTATCATAATCAAGTCTTCCAACTGGATATAATCTTGCCTCTTGATCTTCTAAATTAAGCAAATCAAAGACAGTTTTGCGACCTTTGTCATCAGAAACAGAGGATATGATGCCTCTTGGTTTATTCATCAATATATAGGTATACGCTTGCTTGATAATTTTTTTTTCATCAACCTCAATGTAATCCGATGCAGAAACTTTTGTTCCTAATTCGGTTACAATGTTACCATTGACCTTCACTCTGCCTTCTAAAATAAGTGCCTCACATTTTCTTCTAGAGGCAACTTGATGATTGGCAAGAACTTTTTGTAATCTTTCTAACATACTCTTATGATAACATAAAAAAAGGCTTTAAAGCCTTATTTTTCCCTTGAAACGTAAGTGGCATCATAGGTAGAAACGATCACACGTTCACCTTGAGCAATAAACATTGGTACTTTTATGACGAGTCCTGTTTGCAATGTTGCATCTTTCATCGCATTTGTTTTTGTGTCACCTTTAACAGCATCCATTGTTTCTATAATTTCTAATGCGACTTTATCAGGAAGCGAAACCCCTAACATTTCTTTTCCATCATAAAACATAATTTCAACCGTCATACCTTCATAAATGAATTTAGTTTCATGTTCAATTTGTTTTTTTGTTAGCTCAATTTGCTCATAATTTTCTGCATTCATGAATGTATATATATCACCATTTTGATATAAATATTGCATGGGTAATTTATCAATTTGAGCACGGTCTACTTTAACACCAGCATTAAATGTGTGATCTATGACTGCACCTGAACGTAAGTTTCTTAATTTTGTTCTTACAAAAGCTGCACCTTTTCCAGGCTTTACATGCATAAATTCTAAAATTTGATAAATATTATTGTCATATAAGATGGTTAATCCAGTTTTAAAATCACTTGTTGATATCATGATCTTCTCCTTAATCGTTTATCCTAATGTATTATAACAAATTTATGCAAACTTTGTCTTGCAATATTGCACAGCTTTCAAGTAACTTTGAATCTTCTCACCATAAAAAGTCTTTTGAGAGACATTATCTAGGATATTAACCTTTCGAAATGACTCACGTTCAAATATATTTGAAAGATGTACATCCACAACGATTGATGTCTTCATTTCTAATGCATCTCTAATGGCATATGCATAATGCGTCCAAGCACCAAGATTGACGATGAATGCATCTGCATCTTCTGTTTGTTGAATCATTTCAATCATTTCACCTTCGTGGTTTGTTTGAAAAAAAGTAAAATCGATGTCTTGAAATGATGTCACAAGTGTCTCAAAAATGGATGTTTGTGAAATGCCTCCATACATAGAAGCATCTCTTTTTTCTAAAATATTTAAA
>DNNX01000085.1:0-501 GCA_003497445.1 Acholeplasmataceae bacterium
TTCTTTTAAAAAGAGGACTATCTGCAACGATCGAAGAGTGGTTGATGTCTGCAGAATACATTATGGCAGGTGGGAATGAATCCGTCATTTTATGTGAGCGTGGTATACGTACATTTGAAAAGTATACAAGAAACACACTCGATATTAGTTCAGTACTCGCAGTGAAAGAACTTTCTCATTTACCTGTAATTATTGATCCATCACATGCTGCAGGAAAGTATTCAATGATCGAAGATTTATCACTCGCAAGTGTCGCTGTTGGAGCCGATGGTCTTATTGTTGAAATTCATCCTCAACCTGAGATTGCTTACAGTGACGGGGCACAATCGTTAAAATTAGACAAATATCTTTCAATGATGGATAAAATTCATCAGTTAAAAGCATTAATGGATCGTATCAGACAATGAAAATATTTGTTGTCGGACTTGGTTTAATGGGTGCGTCTTATGCCGAAAAACTCACTCAAAAAGGACACCAAGTATATGGATATGATATTAATCC
>DNNX01000085.1:893-4093 GCA_003497445.1 Acholeplasmataceae bacterium
TGCATTTATTTAAAAAAGGTGCATTTATTACAGATATATCTGGTGTAAAACAATCTGTGGTTCATGACATAGAATCTGTATTACGAGAAGATTTACATTATGTTTCTCACCATCCAATGGCAGGTCGGGCGAAAGAAGGATATCAACATCGTGATCCAGACATGTTTATGAACAATCATTTTTTGATAATTGAATCAGAGCGCGCATCCTTGACAGACTATGAGCTCATTGAAATCATTGGAAAACAACTTGGTTTTAAGACATTAACAAGAATTTCAGCGTCATTGCACGATCAGATGATTGCATATACTTCTCAACTCACACACATGATTGCAGTAAGTCTGATGCTTGGTTATCCATCAAAAAGTCACAGATTTACAGGAGACTCTTTTAGAGATCTCACAAGAATTGCGAATATCAATGAAAAATTATGGACAGAACTTTTTTTGAGTAATCAACAAGATTTACTTGATGCAGTGGATATATTTAAAAAGCATTTAATTGATCTTGAAAAGGCTATAAAAAACAATGACCAAGAAACCCTCATGAAATTATTAAGAGCATCAAGAGAAAAAAGAAAGGATTTTGAAAATGATCCTAAGTGATTTGAATTATGA
This sequence comes from Acholeplasmataceae bacterium, assembly GCA_003497445.1. Classification (GTDB taxonomy): domain Bacteria; phylum Bacillota_I; class Bacilli_A; order Acholeplasmatales; family Acholeplasmataceae; genus UBA8290. Next base: position 1,511 of record DNNX01000085.1, read on the forward strand.
AATTCATATTACAAACAACCATCATCAGTTACTTACAGAAAAACTAAACATGTATGCACATGTTTTTATCGTTACAGATGCACATGTCTATACGTTACATCAAAACTTTTTTAATGATGTTTTTGACATGAAAAAGACAGTAATCCATGTGATTAAACCAGGAGAAACGTCAAAATCCCTAGAGGTATATCAAACAATTTGTGATAACTTTTTAGATCACCAAATCAAAAGAGATGATGTGATAGTAGCCGTAGGTGGTGGTGTTGTTGGAGATCTAGCCGGGTTTGTTGCAGCCTCTTTATTAAGAGGTGTTGACTTTATTCAAGTACCCACAACATTACTTGCAATGGTAGATAGCTCGGTTGGATCTAAAGTAGGTATTAACACGCGTCAAGGAAAAAATTTGATTGGACATTTTTATGATCCCTCATTTGTACATATTGATGTTAATTTTTTAAACACACTAACAAAGCGTGAACTCAATAATGGGTATGCTGAAATCATTAAAGCATCTCTGATTGGAGATCCAGAGCTTTTTAGTCAACTAAAAAATCCTAAACACTCTATAGATGAAGTCATTATGCGTGCATTACAAGTGAAAATCGATATTGTGAAAAAAGATCCATTTGAGTCGCATGAACGCATGTTTTTGAATTTTGGTCATACACTTGGTCATGCTATAGAAAAAGAGATGAACTATGAAACCATCAAACATGGCGAAGCCATTAGTCATGGCATGATGTATGCGATTAAAAAAGGCATTGAATATCAAATAACAGAAGACACTTTAGAAAAAGAAATAGAAAATCTTCTGCATCAATATGGGTTATTAAACATTCAAATAGGTGATATTGAGATGTATGAAAAACGAATGCAGTCAGACAAAAAACAAAGAAAAGATGGGTTACAATTTGTATGCATTCAGTCTATTGGGAATCCATTGATAAAAATTATATGAAAGTCATTACGTTTACACCAAGCTTATTAGGTGGCACAGTGAGGGTTATTTCATCTAAATCATTTGCGCATCGTGCTTTAATTATTGCAAGTATGGCGCAAGGCGAATCGACGATACATGATTTACCAAAATCTGAAGATGTGGATGCGACTAAAGATGCACTTAAACATTTTGGCACAACTTTTGAAGGTGATACCATTCAAACAAACCATAGAAATTATGATGGAGAAGCGGTCCAATGTTTTGCTTCAGGGTCTACATTAAGAATGCTGATACCCTATGCAATGGCACAATTTGAAACTGTGAAGTTTACTGGTATCAAAAGATTATTTGAAAGACCACTAGATGTTTATGAAACACTCTTTAAAGACCAAATTAAGAAAATAGATGCTCAACATCTTCAAGTTTTTGGCCCCATCAACACCAATATTTTCGAGGTGGATGGTTCAAAGAGTTCACAATTTATTTCAGGTTTACTCATGATGAGCCCCTTATTAAAAAAAGATGTAGAAATTCGCGTAATAAAAGATGAAACATCATCATCGTATGTCAATATGACATTGGATGTAATGAAGCAATTTGGTGTTCATGTAGAAAAATGTGATGGCACTTATATGATTCCTAAAAATCAACAATATATGCCAACAACACTTTCTATTGAAGGAGATTATTCACAAGCAGCATTTTTCTTAGTGGCAGGTATCATAGGAGAAAAAATTCATGTAACGGGACTTAAGCAAGTATCTTTACAAGGTGATTATGCCATCATTGACATTCTTCAATCAATGGGTGGTAAGGTTCAATGGCTTGAAGAGGGTTGGCTTGCATTACCATCCGTTACGCATGGTATTACCATTGATTTGGATGATATTCCAGATTTAGGTCCAATTCTTATGATACTTGCTGGACTTTCTAAAGGTACAACAACATTTTTGAATGTAGATCGACTCACATATAAAGAGTCTGACAGACTACATACAATGATCACAATTTTATCAACACTAGGTGTATCAACGTATTATAAAAATAATGTATTAGAAGTTACAGGTGTCTCTACTTTTAAAGGAAATCTAAAATTATCATCACAAAATGATCATAGAATTGCAATGTCGATTGCAATTGCATCCATTCGTGCCAAAGGTGAAATTATATTAGAAGATGCAGATGCCATTAACAAATCATACCCACAATTTTATGAAGAGTTTCAATCAATAGGAGGCATTATCCATGACAATTGATCAGTTAAGAAATAAAATCGATGCGATTGATGCAGAGATGATTCAACTTTTTGAATCTCGAATGAACATCGTCAAAGATATTGGCGCGTTAAAAAAAAGGAATCAAGTCGATGTTCTTGATCTAAATAGAGAGGCTCAAGTGATCGCTAAAGTGGTCTCAAGATTACAAAATAAAGCAATAGAACCCTATGCCATCCAACTTTTTGAAACATTGATGCGCGTTTCAAAGGACTATCAAAAATGATGTTTGGTTTGTTAGGCAAGGATATTGCTTACAGTCAATCACCTAAAATATTTAAGCAATTTCAATTACATACTGGGCAGGAACTCAACTATCAATTATTTGATGTCGATCCTCATGAAATTTCAAATTATGTGAAGATGCTT
>DNNX01000081.1 GCA_003497445.1 Acholeplasmataceae bacterium
CTCTTGAATGCAACTTAAAATTTGAAACCTCACCTTTAAGTGCTATGGAAGTTAAATGTGAATCTGTCTCAAGCTTTGCTTTAATGTATTTTGTAAGTGCAGTGACACTTAAATAATTCATTGACGCTCCTCTATATATTTAGAAATGGTGTCTAATAGTTTATTATTAAATTTTACTTGTTTTTCATCATCTAACATCGAGAATTCTCTCGTTAAATTAAGTGCTTCATTAATTGAGATACTTGGATCTAATTTTAAATTGTTCATTTCATATGTGGATAAGCGAATAATCGCACGATCAACATAAGATAAACGATGGATTTTATAATTGGTCAAACAATCACGAATGATGGCATCAATCTCACTTAAATAATTTGTAATTGTTGTGAGTTCATCTAAAAGTGAAGCATCTGATAAATAATTTGCTTTGATTTCCAACTTCATATTGATGTCATATTGATAGAGCAAGTGCATGAGTTGTGTACGTTTTTCATGTTGTGTCATAAATTACCTCACTTCCTATTTTATCACAAAACAAAGACGAAAAAAAAAGAAGTCAATGACTTCTTTTTTACAATATCTAATGATTAATTTGTTGCTCTCACGCGTGCCCAAAGTTCAGCCATTTTGACCTTTAGATCTGTATTGTATCTAAAAATGGAATCATTGGTTCTCACAACCATACGATAAGAAGCTTCAGCGTATGTTTCATTTGTAATCACATCATTAATCACATCTGTTCTAGGTGCAGTATATCCAACATATTCTGTATTTAATAACATATTGTCAAAACTTGTCATAAAGTTAATGAAATCATAAGCGGCATCTTTATTAGGGGCATTTTTAGGAATGACAAATGCATCTAACCACACATTGGTTCCAGATGCAGGAACATAATATCCTAAATCTTCATTTTCATCCATTAAATAAACGGCATCACCTTAATATGTAAGAGCCATCGCATATTGTGTATCTCCAGACACAAGCATTGCATCAAATACTTCATCTGTCGCATATGTCACATTGGAATTTCTATCTTGACCAATGAGCCAAGCTTCAGCCGCTTGTAATTGTGCATCTGTTGGATTGTTGATATCGACATCACCGCCATATAGAGATTTTAATGCAACCATAATCATATCTCTTGTTGAGTCATAGAACATAACGTCTTTTTCATATGTATTTAATGCATTCCAACCATGTGTCTCTAGTTCTTCTAATGTTATTTTAGTGGAATCATATAAAATACCGAAGTTACCAAAAAAATATGGAACAGAGTAATTTAAAATATTAAAATCTGCAGGGTCACATCCACAATCTGGCCACAATTCAGTAATTGATGGATCTAAAAGATCTTTGGTCATATTGATACGTGACCAATCGATTGTTTCAAGTAATCCTTTCACCGCAAGTTCTTCGATGGCGTAATCACTTGGAACCACAAGATCATATCGATTTGATTGATCTTCTACCTGAGGAATGGCAACTTCATTAGAATCAAAAACAACTAATTCTACTTTGACGCCATATTCCTCCTCAAAAGCATCCAATAAGGATTCATCAATATATTCTGTTGGCATGAATAATTTGATGCTGTTACTAGCTTCACAAGAAGCGAGAACTGAAAGTGTTAATGCTAACACGATAAGTACTACGATTTTTTTCATTCTTCTTCCTCCTTAAGGTTTTTTTTGGTTTTAAAATAATCATAAGTAATTTTCATCCCTATGACTAAAATAATGAGAGTTGATAACGCGTTAATTGTTGGTTCAATTCCACGTTTTAAGGTATACAAGTATATGGAGATATTTTTTACAGCAGATCCACTACTTGCAAAATAACTGATGACAAAATCATCAAATGACATGGTAAACGCAATGGCTGCGCCAGCAATAATACCAATACGAATTTGAGGTAAAATCACATGCCACAATGTTTGAAGCGGTGTGGCACCTAAATCATTAGAAGCAGAAATTAAGTCTGCATCCATTTGTCTTACTTTAGGATAAACAGTAATCACAACATATGGCACACTAAATGCGATATGTGCAATGATCATTGTGGTAAGGCCACGTTCAATTTGAAATGCACCAAATAAAACAAAGAAACTAATGGCGGTGACAATTTCAGGATTCACAATGGGAATGTTATTAAAATTTAGTGTCCATTCTCTTAACCATTTTTTGTTTTTAGATAAACTAATGGCGCCTAGTGTCCCAATAATAGTAGATATAATGGTAGATATAATCGCAACCAATATGGTTGTGAAGACAGCATCCATAATGGTGCTACTTTCAAATAATTTCACATACCATTCAATAGAAAACCCTGTAAACTGAATGAGGGATTTTGAGTCATTGAAACTAAAGATAACGAGACTCATGATTGGTAAATATATGATGAGTAAAATGATCCATAAAAATGTTTTAGATGAGAGTGTATGTTTATTCATCGCCACCCTCCGTATATTTATCCACTTTTTTAATGGCGTATAAAAATACGAGGATAATTCCTGCCATGAGTAAAGCAATCGATGATCCGTAACCAAAATCTCCCTGAGAAATTATGGCATTTTCGATTAAGTTTCCAATTAAGAAACGTCCAGCACCTAAGTATTTAGGGACTACAAGCGTTGTTGCTGAAGGCAAAAATACCATCATAATACCTGATAATACACCTGAAATACTTAAAGGAATCACGACCTTAATAAGTGTTTGAAGCTTGTTTGCACCTAAATCAGATGCAGATTCATATAAAATGATATCAATTTTAGATAACACCGTATATATTGGAAGTACCATAAAAGGTAAATACACATAGGTCATCCCAATAATAATTGCAAGATTCGTTCCAATCAGATCCGGTGCAATCATTAAGATTACCTGTTCTAACGCTTTGGTTCTAAGGAGCATATTGATCCACATGGGAGCAGTTATTAATAAGATGAGTAATGTCTTCGTTTTTGTATTTGACTTTGAAATGATGTAAGCAAGTGGATATCCAATCAAAAGTGATACTAATGTTGCAACAAAGGCAAGTCCAATCGATTCTGCCATGAGACCAACGAAGATAGGTTCATTAATGAATCTTAAATAATTATCTAAAGTAAAGATGAGTGTAAATGTTTGTGATGTTTCTCTCGATTGAAATGAATACAAAAGCATCAAAAAGATTGGAATCATAATAAGTACTATGATGAGTGCTTGATAGGGAATCCCAAGGAATCCTTCAAACGTCCAACGTTTTTTTGTTTTTGCTTTTGGTTTAGATATCACAAATGGTTTCAATTCGAACGCTCCATCACATGAATATCTTCAGGAAGAAAAGAGAGTCCTACCTTTTTATTAAGTGGTTGTACATCCGTTGTATGAATCGTATAAATACGATCTTTAGTTTCAACATCAATCTCGTAATGTACGCCTTTAAAAACAATATCAACAACAATCCCTTCAACAAGACCATCTTTTACATCTACAATATCAATGTCTTCTGGTCGAATCACGATGTCTACTTCTTCATTGAGTCCAAACCCTTTGTCTACACACGTAAAATCTTGATGATCAAAATGTACAAGAAAATCAGTTTTCATGACACCTTCAATAATATTTGATTCACCGATAAAAGTTGCAACAAACTTATTAATAGGTTCATTATAAATGTCGACTGGTGTTCCGACTTGTTGAATTTCACCATGATTCATGACAACAATTTTGTCACTCATTGTAAGTGCTTCTTCTTGATCATGTGTAACAAAAACGAAGGTAATGCCTGAGCGTCTTTGGATTTCTTTTAATTCATATTGCATTTCTTGACGTAATTTTAAGTCAAGTGCAGCAAGTGGTTCATCTAATAATAAAACCTTTGGTTCATTAATAAGTGCACGTGCGATTGCAACACGTTGTTGTTGCCCTCCAGATAGTTTATGAACACGTCTATTTTCATAACCTTCAAGACCAACAAGTTTTAAATATTTTCTAACCTTTTCATCCATATCAAGTTTAATTTGATCAATGGATTCGATAAATGATTGCTTTTTTTCTTGATATGTTTGTTTTAATGTTTCTTTTGTCCAATTGTTTTCTAATGCTTCTTTTTTAAGTGAACGCTTTAAATCTTTAAGTCTTGTAAAACGTCCGAGTGCTTCTTGTTTCACGCGTAAGCCAAATGCAACATTATCATAAACATCTAAATGTGGAAAAAGTGCATAACGTTGAAAAACTGTGTTAGTTGGTCTTTTATGTGATGGAATCCCTAAAATGGATTTTCCTTGGAACAATACATCACCTTGTGATGGTTCTACAAAACCACCAATAATACGCAGTGTGGTTGTTTTACCACAACCAGATGGTCCTAAAAAAGTCACAAACTCTTGCGCATCAATTTCTAAATCAATGCCACGTAAAACGACTTGTCCATTGAATTCTTTTGTTAAATCAACAAGTTTAATAAGTGGTTCAGTCATATTTTGCGTATTTTTAACATCTTTCAATGCATCTTTTTCCATCATTTTTCCTTTTGTTTAATGTGTATAAGTCTGACATAGTAAATCATGATTATTGTTTAATCATATTAAACTATTAGTTCAATGATTTTAAACAAATCCACATACATTATACATAATGTATAAGTATTGTCAACATAAAAATCAAAAGCTTTAATTTTTATGTTTTTTAAAATATAATAAACACAAAAGAGGTCTATATGTTTCATCAAGCATTACAATTACAAAAAACGCCTAAATACATGACACAAGGATTAATTCTTTTTGTATTATTTATGGTCATATATACCGTTGTTGATGGATTAAACATGAGTTATGAAGCAATGGCGATTGAATATTCTGAACTCCTTGTTGTTATCAATGTTTCCATCAATGTTTTTATGTCCCTTGGAAGTACAGCACTCATGAACTTATCAACGGCAATGGTTGTATTAAAAGGAAAAGAAGGCAAAGCTTCTAATTTTGGAATAATTTCGGTATTATTCGGCATATTAACTTATGGATGTACATCCTGTGTGATTGCATTTTTTGCGAGTATTGGTATTGCTTTTTCCGTAGTTGTATTACCTTTCGCAGGACTACCTTACAAACTCATTAGTGTCATATTGATTATTATTGGACTCATTTGGATGTACCGAGAAATAGAACATGGCGTATGTAAAGTGAATCTATCAAAATAAAAAAACAGATTGCTTAAAGTCTGTTTTTTTTATACAATTAAAGTAAATGTTATCTATATTTATTCAATTAAATTTCGCAATTTTATCTATCGTATCTTTGAACGTAATCCAAATAAAGGAGGCATCTTACATGTTTGATGTCAAAGATTTAATGTTTACGTATCCTAAAAATAAAGAGGCTACCATTAAAGGTATTTCTTTTGATATAAAAAAGGGTGAGATTTTTGGCTTTTTAGGACCTTCTGGCGCTGGAAAATCAACGACTCAAAAATTATTATTGAAGTTGCTCTCAGGAGCAACCGGAGACATACGTTTTAATGGAACTTCTATTCTTGAATTAAAGTCTTCTTTTTATGAGTCCATTGGTGTGAGTTTTGAAATGCCGATTCATTTTACAAAAATGACAGCATACGAAAATATTCGTTTTTTTCAAGATCTATATGAAAAAAAGGCTGACATTGAAACATTGATGACACGTGTTGGGTTGTGGAAAGATAAAAATAAACTGATTTCAGAGTATTCTAAAGGGATGAAAATACGTCTTAACATCGTTCGTGCACTTATTAACCAACCTGTCATGTTATTTTTAGATGAACCAACCAATGGCTTAGATCCTAAAAATGCCATGATTTTAAAAGATATGATTCGCGAGTATCGTGATCAAGGCGGAACAGTATTTATAACGTCTCATATTATGAGTGATATTGAACAACTATGTGATCGTGTTGCATTCATTGTTGATGGCAAGATTGTTGAACTTTCCAGTCCTAGAGACTTAAAAATTCAATATGGTGAAAAAGTTATTAAAGTTGAATACATTGAGAACGGCAAGAAACTTGATCAAACATTTGATATGACATTAAAAGATTCTAAAAAGGCACTTTCACAGTTTATTTTAGACCATGATATCGAAACCATTCATAGTGGTGAAACAACCCTTGAAGATATTTTTATTAAGGTTACAGGTGTCTCACTTAAAGCACCGGAGACACATGATGCATAACTTAATAAAATTAATTAAAGGTGAGTTGCAACGACTTCAAAAATATAATGTCACATTGATCAGTTTGATTGTGACACTAATTTGGGTTGCCTTATTGTATTTCATTGATGATACCGACGTCTTCTTAATGCTTTTGCCACTTGTTATTATTCTTGATGTGACCATGATGTCTATCATGTATACAGGTGCAGTTATGTATTTTGAGAAATCAGAAAATACGATGCTATCAATTCTTGTGACACCTGTTTCACACAAAGACATCATTATTTCAAAAATTATTGCCAATGTCATTCAACAAACAATTTCAACATTGCTAGTAATTCTTGCGTTTGTTTTATTGAAGGATATTTCAGTTTCTTGGATCATTATTTTATTAATGATGCTTTCGATTGGCTTTCATACATTACTTGGATTTGTTTTTACCTATACTGCAAAAGATTTTACAACCATGTTGACTAACTTTATGTTTGTCATGATTGTGTTTGCAACACCCTCAATACTTGTTTATGTGAATGTGATTCAAACAAATGACCTAATAAATTACTTGCTTTTAATGAGTCCATTTGAGCAGGCAACCATTATGATATCAAGTGTATTTACTCAAACATATGATGTGATGTTTTTTATGTGCATTGTATTGATGATAACATACTTTGCATTGATGTATCGATGGTATGTGTTACCAAAGTTTTCGAGTTATGTCCAAAAAGGAAGTGGTGTTTAATGTTTACAAAAGTAATTAAGCATGAACTAAGAAATATTACAAGAGACCGTATGTATGCTTTTTTTGTCTTTTATGAAATCTTACTTATTGCATTATCTTTATGGCTCATACCGTATTTACAAGATACTTCTGGTGATTTAGCGGTTCAAATCACATTTGTTGTATTGATACTTATGTCTGGTATTGTCTTTGGGGCGATTACTGGATTCACTTTACTTGATGATCAAGATGATGGCGTTTTGTTTTCATTGAAAGTAACACCGATCAATGTCAATGTCTATATCTTTTTAAAGCTATTGATGTCCTATATATTTTCAGTGATTGCAACCATCATTCTTGTAATCGCAACTGGATTACTCGATATGTTACCACTCATAGATATTTTCTTTATTACATTGTTATCATCTTTTCAAGGACCCTTTATTGCCTTAGTAATGAATGCATTTTCTTCAAACAAAGTTGAAGGATTTGTCATTATGAAACTTACAGGCCTCACAATCATCGGTCCAATACTCGCACTTTTTTTAACAGATTGGACTGAACTTCTTATTGGTATATTTCCAGGATTTTGGACAGCACGCATCATGAGTATTTCTATGCTTCCAATAGACTTCTTTTTAGGTCCATCATGGATATATTTTTCATTAGGTCTTATTATTAATGTAATCAGCATTTATTTGATTCATCGTTATTTTAAGTTTAAACATCAATTATAGAAAGGAGCAACACATGGAATTTCTATCCATATTTTTAATGATTTATGGTGTTTTGGTTTTATATTTAACACTTTCTAAGGCGAATATATTATTTAGAAATCCTAAAATTAAAGTATTCCAAAAGTTACTTGGTGAAAAAGGTACTTATATTTTTTTACTTGTCTTTGGTTTAGCTGCTTTAGGTGTTGGAATCTATTTACAATTATAATGGATAGGTTTGATAGGTTTTCAAGTCTATTAAGACCCTCGTTTTGAGTGTATTTAAGGAGATGTTGATATCATCTCCTTTTTTTATACATAATTATAAAAAAAGAAAATTAACTTAAAAAAAAGACATGTATCCATGTCTTAGTTTTGAAGTTTTAATTGTGTTCTTTTAACAAGTGTTATTCTTACTTTTAATACAATATAAATCAGCGTGATCACATGGACAGGCCAAGAATTCATTTTAAAATAAATTTGCAAGGGATTGAGCCAAACATCATATCCAGTATGAACATATATGACGGCATAAGCAACATAACTTAGTTTATGTAACATGACCCATGAAGATGGTTTCATTTTTGCACGGACAAATTTAAATGATGTTATGACTAAAGGCAACATAATCAAAGATGCTAAAATTCCTGTAGTATTATAGCCAGATAAAGCCTTATCAAGATTAGATAAACTATGTGGTAATAAATAAATGAACCCATAGAGTGCAAGATCACCACGCACAGGATCAATAACAGACCTAAAGAAATTTCCCTTTTTAAAAATACCTGCAAGTATTACAAGTAAAAATAATGCAAAACTAAATTGCCCAGAAAAAACCGTCCACTCTAAAAATTGTCCACCAACAAAATATGATGTCAAACTAAGTGAAAATGCAAGTGCTAAAAATGCCCATTCATTTTTTTCAATGTATTTGCCGATAAAAACAATCGTCATATAGACAAATGGTAAGATGATAAATGCTAAATTACTTAAAATAAAATTCATAGTTTACTTTCTTTAAGAAGTTTGTAAAAATGCGACAATCGGTAAGTTCGTTATATTAGAAGCACCGTGTGGTGCACCAGATGTTTGAAATAATTGAGTAATGTCTTGACCTGCATAAAACGTGCCTCTGTGAACACCATTTGGCCAGTTAGGATTGCCAGTAACATCATATACCACACCATTGTATGCAATGTATGCATTCGCGCCATCTTGCCCGTCATATTGCGCGAGTTCTTCAAGTGTAATATATATTTTTTCATAGATTGCAGTGATGGTAATATCTTCAGAAATGGTAGTTAAATCTCGATCCCAAGAAATAAATCGATACCCACCTTCACTTGGCGGGGTAGGAAATGTAAATGTTTCACCAATCTCTAGAGTTTCAGTTGTGATAATTTTGTTATTAAGACCTCTAAAAGTGACAGTTACAGATAAATCGATACTTGGTGGTACTAAAACACCATCTAATATATGTACAACACCGTTATCTGCAATAATATCAGATTCTACGATTAGAACATCATTGATATAGACATCATCACCATCTACAGTAATCGTTAAAAACTCACCGGTTGTTGTTTCTATTTGTGAGTTGCCTGAACGTATGGCATCGATTAGTAATGTTTGCTCAACCATGTGATAGCGTAAAACATCAAATAAATCTACATCACCGAGTAGTTGTTCAAACCCTTCATTTGGATCAAAATTATCAGGAATCTCAAACCCTTCTGCCAACTCAAATGCCTCAAGTGATGGTAAAAAGACTGTTAAGTTTTCATACGATGAAAAATCAATGGATATTTGTCCACTGTACACTAAACTTGCAAGAGATTGATAGCCATTAATCGATGCAATCGTAGATAGCATGTCTTTTAAAGGTGTTTCAATGAGTCGACCAATTTTAGGGACTCGATCTAAATATGATTTGCCATGAGGGGAATTCAGTATTTCTTCTGACAAATCTTGACCAGCTTGAAACATGCCTTGATGGATACCATCTCTCCAATAAGGATCATTGGTCACATCATAAATGTAACCATCTACAGCAATATATGCTTTTTTTCCGTTAGTACCGTCAAATGAAGAAAGTTCTTCGATTGTAAGCTCAATCATCTCTTCTTCAGGAGCAGTATTGTCAGTACAAGCAACTAAAGTAAGCACAGTTAAAATTGTTAGTAAAAATTTCATAGTTTCTCCTCTTATAATAACTATATCATACAAAAAAAAGACATCTTGTATGGATGTCTTTAAATATCATTTTTTGTAAGAATATGTGATTAGATGATTGTAACAATGATACCAATGACTGCACTGATAAAAATTAACTTTGTGGGTGTCAGAAACTTATATATTAAAGCAATAAACGCAATTAGACTTACAACATATTTCCATAAGGTCACCTCAAAAGAAAGTCCCAACTGAATTACAACTGAAATCATGAGTGCAATCGCAGCATAATTGATTGCATTTAAGATATACCGAAACCAGGAAACATCTCTTAAGTACTTGAAACCATTATAAAAAAATGTGATTAACAAGAAGCCTGGTAAAAAGATGCCAATTGCTCCAACAAGACCACCTAAAATATTTCCACTGAGGACATATCCTAAAAATCCTGCGGTTGTAAATACCGGTCCAGGCGTAATTTGTCCTACTGCAACGCCATCAAGCATTTGTTGAAACGTCAAATAACCTGGTTCAACAAATAAGGTATCCAAATAACTCGTTAGTACGTATCCACTACCATACAAAGTCGCACCTATTTGAAAAAAAAGCAAAAAGATTAAAAGAATACTCATGCCTTCTTTCATTTGAGTTTTTCTAAAGAAGAATTGATAAAGAAAGGCACTCAATCCAATAATCAAAAAGACAAAAACTTGGTTTACAAAAAAGCTTAATATTAAAGCAAACAAAATATAGAAAATAGCATTAAAACTTTTAATGACTTTTTTGCTTAATTGGTAAACCGCAAACATAATAATACTTACGACCACTGGACCTATGACATCCAACATGCTTTGAACAATCACTAAATTACCAAACTGAAGATATAAAAATGCGAGCGTTAAAACAAGTATAAGCGCTGGTAAAATAAAAGCAATGCCAGCAACCCATAACCCTAATTTACCGCCTCTGTGACGACCAATAAGTAACGCTAACTCTGTAGAACTTGGTCCTGGAATAACAGAAGATAAACTCATCAGATCTAAAAAATGC
>DNNX01000027.1:0-1471 GCA_003497445.1 Acholeplasmataceae bacterium
GATTACATGTGGATATAAATCAAAAGCGTCTTTAACGTTCATCCCACTTCGAATACCATATTTTCGTGCTTCATATGAAGCGGTTAATACAACACCTCGTTTTGTGACCGCTGATCCGCCAACAATAAAGGCTTTTCCTTTTAAATATGGGTCTTCAATGAGTTGGCAACTAGCATAAAATGCATTGAGATCAATATGGAAAATCACTTTTGTTTGGTTTTTCATCATTAAACTTTCACTTTTCATTGGTTTATTGTATAATAAGATTTGATTTGAGGTGAAGGATATGGCTAAAAATACAAAATTAACAAATAATCAACCTGAAGAAAAAAAACAATATAAAATGCCTTTTGAAACATGGTGGGGTAAAATCCTTATTTGGACCTTATTCGTCGGCATGGTAGGTAGCGTTGTATTAAGTTTCATCGTAGCGCTTATTAGTGGACAAGCTTAATGCTTGTCTTTTTTTTGATTTAAAAGCATTTTTGCTTGTTCGATGGCAAAAGTACTCATGGTTTCATCCGATAACATGGCAGCAATCTCTTTAATACGTGCGTCCTCATCAAGTATTTCTACAAATGTTTGAATGCGCTGATCAATCGTTTCTTTATACACTTTTAAATGGGTATTTGCTTTTGCTGCGACTTGTGGTACATGTGTAATGACAATGACTTGTAAGTTGTTACTTAATAATGCCATTTGACTGGCAACTTTTGAAGCTGTTTTTCCACTAATACCTGTATCAATTTCATCTAAAACTAACATGGAGACACCTTGATATAGTGCTTGAAGTGATTTTAAAGCAAACATAAATCGTGAGCGTTCTCCGCCTGAAGCTACTTTATGAAGAGGCTTTAAAGGCTCTCCTTCATTGAGTGATATATTAAATATGACATCATCCATACCAGATTCTAACATTGTGTCTGTTTTTATGACATCAATTTGAAAGGATACATGTGATAAGTCAAGAGCAAGCAACCTTTCAATGAGCGCTTTTTCAATCATGGATGCAACTTCTTTTCGCTTTTGGGTCAGTTTATGTGCATCGTTTAACACGATGTCTTTTTTCTTTTGGATGTCTTGATCTAATGTTTGTATGAGTCCTTCGTAATTGTCAAACATTGCTTGATCCATTTTTAGTGTATCTAAGTAGTCTATGAGTTCAGGAATTGTTTTTTGATACTTTTGTTGAATCTTTATCAAATCAAATTCTCTTTGTTGAAGCATTTCAAATCTTTCTGAATCAAAATCAAGTGCTGTCACATCATTTAGAATGGTTGATTTGATGTCATCTATTTCATAATAAACATTATCCATCGTTTCTTGCATTTTTTCATATGCGTGAATATATGTTGATAACGACTGAATTTCTTGTTTGATTTGATAGACTTGATGCATCACTTCACTTGTTTCAAATAGCGCTTCTAAATTTTGATAATGAGAGGCAATCGCATCGTAATGTTTTAATTTT
>DNNX01000027.1:1579-3226 GCA_003497445.1 Acholeplasmataceae bacterium
ATTTAAATTTTTTAAATTTTCAGATAAATCAAGATTTTCTTTTAAATCAGGATTAATTTTTAATTTTTGAAGTTCTTCTTGAGTGTCTTCTAATATATGCGATGTTAATTGTAATGCTTCTAGTTCTTGAATTTGAAACTTAATAAGATCATCTTGTTTTTGTTTTGTTTCATGTTGTTCGATGATGTGTTGCTTTTTCTTTAATGCATCTTCATATGAAGATTTTGATAACAAATAATCAATACGAATCGTTTCTAAAGCTTTTTGATCAAACGTATCGAGTAAATGAATATATGACTTTGGGTCAATCAGTTCGTATAAATCATCTTGATTATGAATGTGCCCAATCGCACTTGCGACTTCTCTTATTTTAGCAAGTGTCACAGTTTCACCATTGAGTTTCATTTGATGTTTTGATTGACTTGATAAACGTCTTTCAATCGTAATCGTCTCGCCATTTAATTCAAACACGCCTAAAACAACCGCTTCATCAAAGCCGTGTCGAATCATGTCTTGATCACTTCTTTTTCCAAATAATAATTGAAGTGATTCTAAGACCATCGATTTACCAGCACCTGTTTCACCAGTAATTGCTGTTAATCCTGAATGAAAATTTAACGTCATATCATCAATAAGTGCGATATGTTTTACTGAAAGTGATTTAAGCATGAACCCCTTTTTTTCTTATGTATAATAATGTTTCTTGATTTCCTTTTTTACCTAAAATGTTAGAATCTTTTTCATAAATGATGTCATACCCAAGATGTAATATCTTTTTTTTCACTTGATTGAGGATATGCAAACGCGTTTTATTATCCTTGATGACATCTTTATAATGAGATTGTTGTTCAAATTGTGGTTTTACTAAAACAATGAGATCTTTCGCTTCGTCATAGACATATTCTAAAATTGAGATGACGGATGTAAAAGAAACATCAATGACCATCAAGTCATGTTTGGGAAGACTGACGTCCAATATGTTGGTTTTCTCATGCATGGTAACACGTGCATCTTTTCTTAAAGTCTCATGAAGTTGATTGCTACCAACATCATATGTAAATACATGTGTTGCACCGTTTAGCAATAATACATGTGTAAATCCACCTGTAGATGCACCAACATCGATACATATATTATCTTTGATTTGGATATTAAAATCCATTAAAAATTGATTCAATTTGTCTCCACCACGAGAAACAAATTGAATTTCTTTTTCAATATTTATGAAATCATTTGATTTTACGTCATAACTTGCTTTTTTTTGAATGTGACCATTCACTGAAACAAACCCTCTATTGATGAGGTCTTTTGCTTTTGCACGTGTTTCTGTAAAATGTTGATCTGTTAAATATTGATCCAATCGCATGTTATTCTTGTGTTTTTACAAGTACTTTTTCAGCATTTTCAAGCATGGTATAACATGCTTTTGCAAGTTCTAAACCTTTTTTATATTCTTTAACCGCATCATCAAGTGCAATTTCTTTTGTTTCTAATTTTTTCACAACTTTTTCTAATTGTTCTAACATCGCTTCAAATGTTTGCTCCATGTTATAGCTCCTATTTATCTTTGATTTGTGTATGTAAAATACTATCTTTTAATGTTATTGTGATTGTATCATTGCTGTTAACACCATGAATACTTGCAAT
>DNNX01000075.1 GCA_003497445.1 Acholeplasmataceae bacterium
AAAGATAATTTGCTTCGTTTTTTGATATATCTTTCACTCGAACTTCTAGCGTATATGTCCCTAATGTAGATGTATCCACATCCGATTCAAAACGGATGTCTAAACGTGATTCATCATCGTGATTATCTAGTATGATGACATATAATAACCATGGTTTTAAACTACTAAATACATCCAAAATAAGTGGTTCTTTTAATCTCACAACAGGTGCGATTGTATCTTTTACTTTAACTTTAAGTCTTACTTCAGTATGATTAAATGATGTATCTGAAATAAAGTACGTAATGTAATACTGACCGATAATGTCAAAACGTATATCTGTTAGAAAATCAACATCTTGAATGGTTAATGCATCATAATTATCATGTACACCTACAATAAATTGATAAAAGTCATATTGATCAAATATGGTATGTACTTCAATGACTGGGGTGTAGTTGACCACCTGAATTTCAGGAGCTGTGGTATCATTCACCTCTATGTTTGAATCCATGCATGTTGTATTTAAACTTTGATCTGAAACACAAATACGCAAATTATATGTCCCTAATGTATTGAAATCAACCTCATCAGTCATGACATTCACGATGAGATTTTGATCATGGTTGTCATTGACTTTAATAAAATCAAAAATATTCAATTGACCATAAACTTCAATTTGAATATCTTTTATAAGGTCAATCGATGGTGCAATAAAATCTTTTATCTCAACTAAAAATTGTTGAATCGTCTCGTTATTCGATTGATCTTTAGCATGAACAGTCAGTGTATATATTCCAACTTGATTGATATTAACGTTTGCATCAAAAATATAAACAAATACATCATCTACATCATCATAATTATCTTTAAATTGAAACATTTCTAAAAAATGGATATGTGTATCTACTTCAAAAATAAGAGGTTGAAGTAATGTAATCGTGGGTGCAATATCATCATACACATGAAACCGTATCGTAATAGTTTCTGTTAAATCATTCTCTGGTGCATGTACTCGATATTTAATAAAAAATGATTTGACTTCTTTTGTATGTAAAACAGATAAAAATGTTCGTTCAACACCACGTTCGTAAATCACACGAGCATCCGTATCTTCAACACCATCTACAAAAACTTTTGCATATGGAAGGTCAACATAATCATAAGGATTTGCACCTAGAGGCATTTCAACGACTGTATGATGAAATTCAAATGTTACTTGTGGCGTGGGACTGAATAATACGCTTAAAAATAAAAAAAACATGATGACTCCTTATCTCATATTAGCGTCAGTCATGTTTTTTACTTTATTTTTTTAACCAATCTTCGATCAATCCCTTTTGACTAAAAAATTGATTTTTGTATAGATGATAGTAATGTCCTTTTTTTGCAATGAGTTCTTGGTGTGTGCCTTTTTCGATAATCTTACCCATCTCTAACATAATAATCATATCCGCTTCAACAATCGTAGATAAACGATGCGCAACAATAAAACTCGTTCTATTTTTTAGGACAGTTTTTGTTGCATCTTGAATCATGAGTTCGGATTCTGAATCAATTGAAGACGTTGCCTCATCTAAAATCAAGATTCTTGGATTTGCAATGAGCGCTCTTGCAAATGATATTAATTGTTTTTGTCCGATTGATAATAAATTCCCACCCTCTCCAACTTCACTATCATATCCTTTTTCTAACGACATAATAAACGGATGTAATCCAATGGCTTTAGATGCTTGAATCACGTCTTCATCTGTGGCATCTAACTTACCATATCGAATATTTTCTTTAATGGTCGTTGAAAATAACTGTGGACTTTGTAAGACGTAGCCAAGTTGTTGATGAAGCCATTGAAGACTTCGGTCTTTATAATCTCTGCCATCTATTTCTATGACACCACCTGTAGGTTCATAAAATCTAGATAATAAATTAATGAGGGTTGTTTTTCCTGAACCTGTATGTCCCACAAGTGCAACACTTTGTCCAGCTTCCACCGTCAAATTAAATTGATCTAATATGATTTCATCTTCTTTATAATAAAATGAAATATTGTTGAAATGAACATCCCCTTGAATCAATTCCCAAGCTTCTTTTTTAGTTTCAAGTAATGTACCATATGTGTCTTCAACATCTTTTCTATCTATAATCTCAGGTTTTGTTTCAATTAGTTCCACAATGCGTTCAGCAGAAGCTTGTGCATTTTGAAGATCCGCAATTTTTTCTGAGATCACAAGCATCGGTTCAAAAAAGTTAATCGTATAGGCAATAATGAGTTGTAATGTTCCAACTGTAATGATTTGATCTAATACAGCGATACTTCCTGTGATCATGGTAACAGAAACTGCAATATAAGCGATGATCAGTAGTAGCGATGTATACATCGCAGATAGCATAATAGAACGAATGCCTGCACGTTTGAGTTTCCCTGTCGATTGATAAAAATCCGTAAAATTTTCTGTTTCAATCACAAGACTTTTTGTTGTTTTAGCACCTAAAAATGCCTCGCTAAATTGTGCAGTCACATGTGAGTTATGTTTTTTAGAAAGACGTTCTTGGGTCAAAATTTTCTTTCTAAAAAATTGTGACACGATCACCATGATTGGAATGATTGTCACAATGATAAGA
>DNNX01000066.1:0-1595 GCA_003497445.1 Acholeplasmataceae bacterium
AGTCAACGAAAATCCCACAATCTTCTAAATTAGCACTTATCTATTGACAGTGCTAATTTGTTTATGATATATTGGTATTGGCAATTAATATTACAGACTGCCAAAGGAGGTTTTCTTATGCAGATGAATATCATGGAAAACTATGATAAAGATCCTAAGTTATTAGAAAAATTTGGTCGTAACTTAGTCGATGAAGTTAAAAAAGGAAGCATCGATCCCGTCATTGGAAGAGATGATGAAATACGACGTGTAATTAAAATATTATCAAGGAAAACGAAAAATAACCCTGTGCTCATTGGTGAACCAGGTGTCGGTAAAACCGCAATCGTTGAAGGACTAGCAAAACGTATTGTTGATAAAGATGTTCCACTTGCACTTCAAAATAAAACAATTTATGAGTTAGATTTAGCTGCACTAATCGCAGGTGCAAAATTTAGAGGTGAATTCGAAGAACGTTTAAAAGCAATTTTAAAACGTGTGAAAGATTCTGATGGTGACATTATTCTTTTTATTGATGAGATTCATGCAATTGTCGGGGCAGGGCGAACAGATGGTGCAATGGATGCCTCTAACATGTTAAAGCCGATGCTTGCAAGAGGGGAACTTCACTGTGTTGGTGCAACGACTTTAAAAGAGTATCGATTATATATTGAAAAAGATACAGCACTTGAGCGCAGATTTCAGAAAGTACTCGTTTCTGAACCAACAGAATCAGATACCATCAGTATTTTACGAGGCTTGAAATCAAGATTTGAAGCACACCACGGTGTCTCAATCAGTGATCCAGCGATTATTGCTGCTGCATCATTATCTACCCGTTATATCACGGATCGCTTTTTACCAGATAAAGCCATTGATCTCATTGACGAAGCGTGTGCTTCAATTCGTATGGAAATCGATTCCATGCCTATAGAGTTAGACAGTGTTACAAGAAAGCTGATGCAATTAGAAATTGAGCGTCAGGCACTTAAAAAAGAATCCGATAGTGTTTCAAAAACGCGCTACAAAGAATTAGAATCTGAAATCGAAACGCTTAAAACACAAGAAAAAACACTCAAAGATAAATGGCAAGAAGAAAAACAAGCACTCCAGCATATTAAAGATCAAAAGAAAACACTTGAAAATTATAAAAATGAACTTCAGCAAGCATTTAATGATTCCGATTATCAATGTGCTGCAGAGCTACAATATCAAAAAATACCAACACTTGAAAAAGAAATTGAAACATTAAGTACCTCTGCTTCGAACCATGAACTGCTCTCAGAAGTTGTCACTGAAGAATCCATTGCAGATATCGTTTCTAAATGGACACATATCCCTGTTAAAAAACTCATGAGTGGAGACAAAGAAAAACTCTTACATCTTGAAAAAACACTTAAAGAACGCATTATTGGTCAAGACCATGTGTTAAAACTTGTTTCGGATGCTATCATTAGACAACGTGCAGGAATTAAAGATGCCAATCGACCAATTGGTTCCTTCTTGTTTTTAGGACCGACAGGAGTTGGGAAAACTGAAGTCGCACGTGCATTATCTGAGGCACTCTTTGATAGCGAGAATCATATGATACGTTTTGATATGAGTGAATACATGGA
>DNNX01000066.1:1797-6860 GCA_003497445.1 Acholeplasmataceae bacterium
TTGATATGAGTGAATACATGGAAGCACACAGTGTCTCAAAACTTATAGGTTCTCCTCCTGGTTATGTCGGTTATGACGAAGGTGGTCAACTCACAGAAGCTGTGAGACGAAGACCGTATTCATTATTATTATTTGATGAAATAGAAAAGGCGCATCATGATGTCTTTAACATGTTACTACAAATACTGGATGATGGCAGACTTACAGATAATCAAGGTCGTACCATCGATTTTAAAAATACCATTATTATTTTAACCTCAAACATTGGTAGTGAATTCTTATTATCGCATGATGAAGATGCTTTAGATAAAGTCATGTCTCTTGTAAAACAATCATTTAAACCAGAATTTATTAATCGTCTAGATGAGCTCATGATATTTAATCCATTAAACTTAAAAATTCAAATGGATATCGCTAAAAAATTACTTCTTGATTTATCTAAACGACTTTCCAGTCAACATATTCTTATCACATTTGACGACCAAGTCGTAAAATATGTTATCAAACATGGGTATCAAGAAGAGTATGGTGCAAGACCACTCAAACGTTTTATCCAAAGACATATTGAAACATTGATTGCAAACCATATTATTTCTAATGTCATCTTGCCTCATACACCATGTGAGATGTATATTGATCATGATCAACCTATCATAAAATTGACATAGAAAAAAGAGCCATAAAGGCTCTTTTTATTTTTCTATTTTAAATACAACTGTTATAAGTAAATAGGCAACTGATAATACACCAACTCCGATTAGGGAAGGTACCAATGATTCAACTAACGTTGAAATCAGCAGCATGATCATACCAAATATGGCAAGTGCTGGAACATAAGGATATCCCCACGTTTGATATCTTGGAAATTCACCAAGTGGTTTTCTTCTTCTAAAGAAAAATACAGAAATGAAGATCAGCGTATTAAATATTAAACCTGCAAATACAACAAATGTGAGTAACGCATTTACATCAAAACCTAATACAATGAGTAAAACTGACATTACTGCTGAGATCAAAAGTGCGAGTAATGGTGTATTAAAACGTTTATCTAAAGATGCAAAAGGTTTAAAAAACAAACCATCTTCAGCCATTTTTTGGTAAATTCTAGGAAACACTAAAATACTTCCATTGAGTGCACCAAATACAGAAATTGCAACTGAAATCATAATGATTAATTGTCCAGCATCACCGAATAATACATAAGCTGCGTTAAAAATAAACCATCCATTATAGGCTTCTGTTAATGCTTGATAAAATACCAATCGATAGAGTGAAAAGATAAACAATACATAAATCACTAACACAGCGACAATTGCAAATACAAGGGCTTTTGGTAAATCTTTTTTTGCATTTTTCATATGTCCAGCAACACTATTTAAGTTCGTCCAACCTTCATATGCCCAAAGCGTACCAACAACGGCAAATCCAAAAGCAATGATCACTTCAAAAAATGATAAAGAACTTAATGTACTTGTTGAGACAATACTTTGATCACCAGTTAAAATTCCCATCACAATAATCATGATAATTGGAATAAGTTTTGCAACCATAAACACCACTTGCGTAACAGCACCTACTTTTAATCCTAAATAATTAACCACGGTTAGGATGACAATCACAAGCACAGCGACTAGATTGATCACTGATCCTAATTCAACAAAGATATTAGACATCACTTGTGCAAATAATACAGCAAGTAATGCAATACTTCCTGAAGAAGACAACACCAAATTCATCGTACCTGATAAAAACGCAACTTTTTTACCATAGGCTTCTTTTAAGTAAAGATAATATCCCCCATTTTCAGGAAATAAAGATCCTAATTCAGCATACGTTAATCCTGAAAATAACGTAATGATACCACCAACAAACCAAGCTAATAATGATAATGGTAATGAGTTACCGATTCGACCTAAAATTTGTCCTCCTAAAAAGAAAATTCCAGATCCAATCATAATACCAGCTAAAAGTGACATCCCACTCCATAGATTGAGTGTTTTTTCTCTTGTAAACTCTTTTTGCATATGACTCTCCTTTTTATAAATATCCAAGCATTCTAAGTATCATAATGGATGCAAATATTGTCACAGAAGACAATAATGTTGTCCATACAACAATCTGACCAGCAACTTCTTCATCACCACCCAAACTTTGTACCATCACGACACTTGAAACTGCAACAGGTGATGCATAAAGTGCAATCATTGTTGGAATTAAAAGTTTGTATTGAGGGTTTGTAGGGATGAATAAAATCGTCAAGATAAGCATTGTTACAGGAATCAATAAATTTTTGAATATGACACTTGTAATAATGGCTTGCTTTGCTCTTTTCAAGGTCTTAAATTCAAATTGCGCACCTAAAGCAATGAGTGCAATTGGAGATGCAGTAAGACTTAAGGACCTAATCACATTATATAAAAAAGGAGCATCTCTTTCAATTAATATGATAGGTACCTCATTGTCATTTACTAAATAAGTTTTTAAAATAACAAAAAAGATACCTGTAATCACGCCCAAAATTAAAGGATTCTTAAAAAACGTTTTTGTAATATATATGAGATCTAAAGGTGTATTTTCTTCTTTATGAAATATTGCTAATACAAAAATAGAGATAACATTAGATAATGGTATGATGAGTACCGCGGATAAAGAAAGTAATGCATTCGTTTCTTGTGTTCCAATAAATGCTGCAAGCGAAACCCCAATCATCGCAAAATTACTACGCGTAAAACTTTGATGAACAGGTCCCTTTTGATTTGTTGGCATTTTCACAAATAATAAGACAACATAACCGATAAGTGTAAATAATACTAGTCCAGAAGCACTAAAAAGTAACATACCGATATCGATGTTTTTTAAAGTTTCTGTTTGATATACGTTATATAAAAACAATAAAGGAAGGGCAATCATAAAAATATATTGATTCATTTTACGAATCAAATATTCTTCTATGAAACCCTTCTTCTTTAAATAGTAGCCTAATAAAATTAATAGGATCACTGGGAGTATTGCATTTAGTGAAAATAATAATGTGTCAAAAAACATTAATAAGCATACGCTCCATCTTTAAATACAACGACTACGCTACCATCTTGCTTCACACCAATAATTGATAAATCTTCAGTCCCAAACATGAAATCTACATGTGACTGTGATTCATTGTAACCACGTTTCACAAGATCTTCAATTGTCGATGTTAATCCACCTTTAATATTCATTGGATAAGCACGACCGAGAGCCATATGACATGATGCATTTTCATCAAATAATGTTGAAAATAAAATACGTTTCATTTGAGAAATCGGTGATGCATGTTCTACAAGTGCAATCTCACCAATGTATTTAGAACCTTCATCTGTTGCAAGTAAGTTATCAAGTGCATCTTTACCTTCTTTTGCATCATATTCAATGACTTGACCTTCTTTGAATATAAAATAAAAATCCTTAATAATTTTACCTTGATAGTTCAAAGGTTTGGATGCAACAACTTTACCATTTACTCGGTATTTATCTGGCATCGTAAAGTTTTCTTCTGTAGGAATATTAGGATTAAAATAAACTCCTGTAGTCGCGTGTTCACCACCACCTACCCAAATATGATCTGGTACAAGTCCAACTTCAAGATCTGTACCTAGTCCATTTTTAAATTTTAATGAGGAAAAATTTTGTCCATTTAAATAATCATCGTGTGCAGCCAATCGTGCATTATGTTGATCCCATACTTCTGTTACAGGCGTTTTGCCATCAACATGTGATGCTTTAAAAATGAGGTCCCACAATGATTCAATTGCAACATCTTCTTCAAGTTCAGGAAATACTTGTTTTGCCCAAGGTGCATTCGATGCTGCAACAATGGTCCATTGTGTTTTATTTCCCATCATAAATTCTCTAAAAAACTTTAACGCTTTAGACGATGCAAGTTGTGATAATTGAAGTTTCTTACCATCCACATGTTTAAAGATACCTGGATTAGGTGAGGATACAGATATGAAGCATGCACCTTGATCAAGTGCATACTGATACTGCGCTTTTATATACTCTGGTATTTCTTGTAAGACATCATCACTTTGATACGTGTAGTTTAATTTTGAAAGTTCATCATCATTCCAAAGCACCAATACTTTTGATGCGCCTTTTTTATATGCTTGTTCAGTAATTCTTCTTACAAAATCACGTGAATCAATAGGTGCACGAACAACCACCATTTGATCTTTTTGTACATTGACACCAACAGATACTGCAAGTTCAGCAAGTTGGTTTAATTGGTTTATATTTGGCATATTTTTCTCCTTTTTCAATTATAACATAATTACATGATGGCTTCATTGGTTAAGTTTTGCAGCCATCTTTTTTTCTTTATGAGTCCAAGTGCATAAAAGAATTTGAGAAGTTCAGTTCCTTTTACTAGTAAAAATAACCATGTCACATCTAAGTTTGTAAAATAAGCTAAAATTAATGCAAGTGGTACCATAATGACCCAAGTGAATCCAGCATCTGCATACACTGTTGAACGCATGTCACCACCACTTCTCAATGTAAAATAAATGGCGACATTAACACTATATAAACAGATAAGTACACTATTATATCGTGTGGTAATCAATGCCCAAGTATAAGTTTGGTCTGAAATATCATATAAACCAACAACGAATGGAGCCATTATGAAAAGCAAGCTTCCCACCACAACTGCAGATAAAAATGCGACCATCATTAGTTTATAAGCATTACTTTCTGCTTCATCTAATTTATTTTCACCTAACGTATTCCCTACCATGACTGCAACAGCTGTTGCAATCCCTGAAAACGTGACAAATACAATTTGAGAAACGGCATTATTCACATTCATTGCAGCGAGTGCTGTTTCTCCTCTTAAGCTAAAAGCAAAAATAAACATCGTTTGTCCAACAGACCAAAATACTTCGTTAATGGTAAGTGGCAATGCTTTCAAACTAATTTTTTTTGTAAGTGATTTCGGTATACGAAAGATTGTAAATAGCTTTGCAAAGAATGGTGCTCTTTTAACAATCATCAACATATATAATAATCCCATTTCAATATATCTT
>DNNX01000058.1:0-5769 GCA_003497445.1 Acholeplasmataceae bacterium
ACTTAAATCTCGATACACTTATTAAAAATTTAACCGTCGGTCAACAACAACGCGTTGAAATTCTTAAAATGCTTTATCGTGATGCCGATATTTTAATTTTTGATGAACCTACAGCTGTATTAACGCCTCAAGAAATCGAAGAGCTCATGAAAATTATGAGAAACTTCGTGAAAGAAGGTAAAACCATTATGCTTATTACACATAAGCTTAATGAAATTAAAGCTGTCGCAGATCGTGTGACAATTTTAAGAAGAGGACAACAAGTTGGTGTCCATAACGTATCTGATGTCACCACACAAGATATGGCAGATTTAATGGTCGGTCGTAATGTGTCATTTGAAGTGAGTAAAAAAGATATAAAGTCGACGGATAAAGTGTTTGAAGTTCAAGCATTAAATGTCCTTAATGGCGATCAGCACATTATAAAAGATGTTTCTTTTGAAGTCAATAAAGGTGAAATTGTCGGGATTGCAGGGATTGATGGCAATGGACAAAGTGAATGCGTCTATGCTCTTACAGGGATGATGCCAATTGCATCTGGAAACGTACTGTTAAATGGAGAGGAGATCACACAAAAGTCTATAAGACAACGTTATGAAAAAGGATTATCTCATATTCCAGAAGACAGACAAAAATACGGTGTTGTGTTAGATTTTGATTTACAATCAAACTTGATGGTCCAAGAATATTACAAACAAACATTTCAAAACAAAGGGTTTTTAAAACTTGATGCTATTAAAACACATGCGAATCAACTCATTGAACAGTTTGATATTCGCTCTGAACAAGGTGCAACGACAACTGTGCGTAGCATGAGTGGAGGAAATCAACAAAAAGCCATTGTTGCAAGAGAAATGACAAAAATGCATGAATTGCTCATTGCTGTTCAACCAACAAGAGGACTCGATGTCGGTGCAATTGAATATATTCATAGTCAACTCTTAAAAGCGAGAGAAGAACATAAAGGCGTCTTATTGTTTTCACTTGAATTAGATGAAATCATGAAACTATCCGATCGTATTCTTGTGATGTATGAGGGTGAAATTGTTGGAAGTTTTGATCCTAAGAAAACAACTCAACAAGAACTTGGATTATATATGTCTGGTGCTAAAAGAGGTCATGTATGAAAACACAAATCAAACAGTTTTTTAATATTGCAAAACCTTCATTTATTGCAATTGCCATAGGTTTATTCATGGGATTTTTAGTCATGTTAGCATTTAATCCAGCACAAAGTGTTCCTGCCTTTTTCCAATTATTACTTGGTGGATTAAATCAGGGATCTTCTGGAATTGGTAACACACTTTATGGAGCAGCTCCAATTATTTTAACCGGATTAGCTGTTGCATTTGCCTTTAAAACAGGATTGTTCAATATCGGTGCATCTGGTCAAATGATGATTGGTGCTTATATTTCAATTCATATCGGTGTCCTTTGGGATTTACCAGCTGGTATCCATGTTTTTGTTGCGTTATTAGGTGGTATTTTTGGTGGTGTCCTTTGGGGACTTGTCATTGGATTACTTAAAGCTCTTCGTAACGTAAATGAAGTCGTAACATCCATTATGATGAACTATATCGCAGCAAATTTACTTATAATTCTTATTAAAAATAATATTTATAATGCAGATGCTGCGAGATCACAATCCATCTTAGAATCAGCCATTTTGCCATCTTTAGGATTATTTCCTAATTCAACAGCAAACATTGGTTTTGGAATCGCACTATTTGTTGCAATATTGACGCATATTCTTGTTCATAAAACGACGCTTGGATTTGAACTGAGAGCCACTGGTTTTTCAAAAGATGCTGCTATGTATGCAGGTATGAATACAAAGAAAAATATTACCGTATCATTTGCGATTGCAGGTGGATTTGCAGGACTTGCAGGCTCTGTCGCGTATTTAGTGGCAGGTAAAACCATTTCAATTGCTTATACAATATTTGTAGAGGGTTTTGATGGTATTTCTGTAGCGTTGCTTGGTTTAGGTGAACCTATCGGTGCCTTATTTGCAGGACTCTTTTTAAGTCATTTACGTCAAGGCGGCTTTTATATGCAAATCTATGGATTTGTGCCACAAGTCGTTGATATCATCGTCTCAGTCATTATATATGTATCCGCGATATCTGCTGTGATTCCTAAGTTATTAAAACTCTTTAAAAAGAAAAAAAGAGAGGTGCAATCATGACCTTAATTTATCAACTCATTCAAGAAACATATATTCCTGCAACCGTCTTACTTATGGTCGCATTAGGTGGTATGTTTGCTGAAAGAAGTGGTGTAACCAATATTGCTCTAGAGGGCATCATGATATTAGGTGGATTTGTTGGTATTGGTACGTTAGCACTGATTGAAGGTTTAGGTATACCACCACAACTCTTACTAATCATTGTGATGCTCGTGAGTGCTTTAATTGGAGCACTTTATAGTATGTTACATGCATATGCATCCATTCAATTAAAAGCCAACCAAATCATTAGTGCGACTGCGCTGAATTTATTTGCACCAGCGTTTGCCATTTATGTCGCAAGACTCATTCAAGGTGGCGGCTCACAAATATCTTTTGTGACACGTTTTAGAATCGCTGAAGTACCCTTACTTTCTCAAATACCAATTATTGGGGAAATCTTTTTTACAAGAGTCTTTCTTTCGTTTTATATTGTAATTCTATTGTTTTTTATCGCACGCTATATCCTAAATAAAACACAATTTGGGTTGCGTATTAATGCTATGGGTGAAAATCCACAAGCAGCAGATGCACTCGGTGTCAATATATATAAATATCGATTTATTGCAGTCATGATTTCAGGTGCACTTGCAGGTATGGGTGGTACGATATTTGTTATTTCTTCCTCAACAGAGTATGCTGCAACAGTAGCAGGATTTGGATTTTTAGCAATTGCATTACTTATTTTTGGTAATTGGAAGCCAACCTATGTATTATTTGGTGCATTATTCTTTGGTTTCTTAAGAATCTTAGGCTCTTCATATTCTGTGATTCCTATATTAAGAGATTTAGACTTAGATAGAGAATTTTATGTCATGTTACCCTATGTTTTTACATTGATCATATTAGCCTTTTTCTCTAAAAATTCTAGAGCACCAAAAGCGCTTGGTCAAGTTTATGATCAAGGCAAGCGTTAAGTATTGACTTTTAAGTTAAAAATAAGTAAAATAAAAAAGGTCGTTCCACATAGAACCGGTATATAAGTGTCTAAGACCACCGTCATAGTGTGACTTCAAAATCAATAAGGAGGCATTCGACATGTATGCAATCATAGAAACAGGCGGAAAACAAGTACGTGTAGAAGTTGGTCAAGAAATTTTTGTTGAAAAATTAGACGCCAACGATAACGATACTGTAACATTTGATAAAGTATTACAGTTATCTGGTAAGAAAACACTCATCGGTGTTCCGTATGTAGAAGGTGCAAAAGTTGTTGGAAGTGTTGTAAAACACGGACGTGGTAAAAAAATTATTGTGTTTAAATACAAAAAACGTAAAAACTACCGTCGTAAACAAGGGCATCGTCAAGCATATACCAAAGTATTAATTAATCAAATTTTAGGCGAATGATCACCATTTTAATTAAACGTCAGAATCAAACATTGATTCTTGATATTCAAGGCCATGCATTATTTGCTCCAAAAGGAACAGATATTGTATGTGCAGGTGTGTCAACAGCTAGTATTATGACCGCAAATTTATTTGAACAAGTAACCAATACAACATCCGATTTAACAGATGGAAGATTAACAATTACGGTTCATACATTCTCATCATCACATCAATACATTTTAGATGTGTTTAAAAAAGCAATAGATGATATCAATGCGTCATATCCTGGCTATGTTATATGGGAAGAAAGCGAGGAAGCTTAAATGTTAACATTACAGTTACAAATATTTGCATCTAAAAAAGGTGTGGGTTCATCACGTAACGGACGTGACTCACATTCTAAAAGATTAGGTATGAAATTGTCAGACGGACAATTTGCAACTGCAGGATCAATCTTATATCGTCAACGTGGTACAAAAGTTCACCCTGGTGAAAACGTAAGACGTGGAAGCGATGATACGCTATTTACAACCGTTTCAGGGACTGTAAAATATGAGCGTAAAGGAAGAAATCGTACACAAGTATCAGTGTACACAGCCTAATACATTATAAAAGGATATCCGTGAGATAATCCTTTTTTTTCTAATCGAGGGAAACATGTTCGTAGATGAAATAAAAGTAGAAGTAACCGGTGGTAAAGGTGGCAATGGTATGTGTGCTTACCGCCGTGAAAAATTTGTAGAGTTTGGAGGACCGTGGGGTGGTTCTGGTGGTAAAGGTGGCGATGTCATCTTTTTAGGCGATAGTGGCATGACAACATTATATCCTTTTCGTTATATGCGTCACATTAAAGCACCCAACGGAGTAGACGGACAATCTAAAGGTATGACCGGTGCACAAGGTGACCCTAAAATCATTAAAGTGCCACTTGGTACAATCGTCAAAAAAGAAGATGGTCAAATCATAGGTGATATCACAGAACATCACCAAAAAATTGTGATTGCGAAAGGTGGTAAGGGTGGTAGAGGCAATATGGCACTTGCAACAGGAAACAATCCAACTCCAAATTACGCAGAAAAAGGAGATGTTGGCGAACACTTGATGATTTATTTAGAACTTCAAGTACTTGCGGATGTTGGGTTTATTGGGTTTCCTAGTGTCGGTAAATCATCAATTGTATCAGTGATATCTAATGCCAAAACAAAAATAGCGGATTATCCTTTTACAACAACATCCCCTATTTTAGGCATGGTCCAATATGATGACGTAAGTTTTGCAGTTGCAGATTTACCTGGACTTATTGAAGAAGCACACTTAGGAGTTGGTTTAGGCATTCAATTTTTAAAACATTTATCAAGATGTCGGGTCTTTGTACATGTATTAGATGCCACCAGAGAATCCTATAAATATGATTATGAAGCAATATTAAAAGAACTTCGATCATATGATGCGACACTCATTGATCGAAAAGAGATTCTTGTTATCAATAAATCAGAACTTTTAGATGAAGAAGATCGAAATCAAGTTAAAGCGATTTTTGGAGATGATGTTTTATTCATCTCTACATACACAAAAGAAAATATTCAATCACTCATACAAATACTTTCCAATCAAGTACAAACATTACCACCAATCACATCATTGGTTGAAGCGTATATTACGTATACTTTAGAGGGTGAGGAAAAACCAATCGAAGTTTCGATAATCGGTGATCAAGTATTTGAAGTCACGGGTGATCAAGTCATCAAATTATATCAACGTTCTGATTTATCTCAAGACGAGAGTGCGAAACGATTTGCAAGACAACTCAAAGCACTAGGCGTCGATGATTTACTTCGTAAGAAAGGCGCCAAAAATGGCGCCAAGGTATATATTGATACTTTAACATTTGAATTTAAAGATTAACTAAAATCTAACGTTTTGATTTTAAATTGATACGATTTTTTTAACCAAAACTCAATATATTGATGTTTTTTGTTTAACACAGATTGTTCACGCTTTTCATGTTGTTCCATTTGGATAGTATGAAGGCGTTTTTCTTTTTTCTGAGTTACAATTAATCGACTTGTTTTCTGTTTTGATGCAAGGACACGCTTTTTATGACTTTGACGCAATTTGTTTTCGTGAAGGATTTTATCTATCATTCTTTCCTTATAATTTTCTCTGAGTTTTGATACAGATGCTAAATATTTTACGAGTCTTTTTTCTAT
>DNNX01000058.1:6119-8298 GCA_003497445.1 Acholeplasmataceae bacterium
CTTTCTGGTTGACATCGAGTGTATCTAGTGTAAATGTTTTTTTATCACTAAATTGTTGGATCTGTGTTTCAAGTTTTACGATATTTTTATAGCGTTTGTCTTTCAATTCTTGAAATGATCGGTGGTTTATACTAAGTTGTTGCTGAGTATCGTTTTTCTTTTCAACAAGAGATTCTCTAAAGTTGCGTCTTAATACGCTCTGTTCATCATTATAGGCATGTAGCAAATGTGATTGTTTCATCTCAAGATCATAAATGAGTGACTCCAATTGTTGAGTTTTAGAATGTTCTTCTTGATGGATCACACCATTGACATTCTCTCTGTAGAGAATGAGATCTTGATAAATGTTTTGAAGAAGATGTTGTTGATTCAGAACAAACTTATGATATTGCTTTTTAACCGACTTTGTCATATTAAAAATCACTTGTTGTGAGTAATACATGGTTTGTGACAAATTCTGAAGTTCTTGCATGGAAAATGATTGAAAATCTGTAAAAATAGAAGCACTTTTTTCAAGTTTTTTTATAATATTGGCATGATATACAAATTTTTTCTTCAAAAATTGTTGAAATTTGTGTTCAAAACTTAAAATATGTTTTTCAGTATTTGTCGAACATGATAAAATCATCTGATCCAGATGGTTCATATCTTGTGTCACTTTTGCATAAAGTTTTTCAATACGTTTTAATTGTTGTTCATCTTGTGAAACATTACTTTGTTTCATGAGAACTTCATATTCATAGCGTTTCTTCATTAAATTGTTTTTATCTTGAATAAGTTTTTGAATATCGCGATCTTGCATACGATATGCATCTTTTTTATGCATATTTAAAACAACATGTTTCGCATTTTCAAAATGTTCATGATAC
The DNA here is from genome assembly GCA_003497445.1 of Acholeplasmataceae bacterium. Taxonomy (GTDB): domain Bacteria; phylum Bacillota_I; class Bacilli_A; order Acholeplasmatales; family Acholeplasmataceae; genus UBA8290. Next base: position 6,989 of record DNNX01000058.1, read on the forward strand.
ATATCTTGATATGTTTTGAGTAATGATTCTATAAACCGAGTTTGCTTTTCAGTTAAAGCTTGTAAATAGGTTTTTATTAATTCAATCATTTGTCGCATTGTTTCAGGATGTTCATGATACTGGAATGTATATTCGAGTAGCTGTATTCCTTTCACAAATGTTTCACCACCTGTTAGTCGTCTGTTCATGATATGTTGTATCCATTTATAAAATACAGAAACGTGTGCATCTAAAACATTTTCTGATCGATTAAAATCCATTTGAAAACTTCTAAGTACAACACGTTGTTGATATTCATTCAAAATGAGATCTTTTTTTGATAACTTGTAATCAAAAGAAGCTTTCAATGTTTCTTTTTGATATTCATACTCTGATTCATGTTGATACATATCTTTTTGATATTGTATGAGAAGTGCATCTAACTGATGTTTATATGATGCTGTTTGTTCTTCAAAAGTCTCTTGTTTTAATTCAGTTCTTAGTTGACATGCTTCCAAATCAAGATCACGATTTCTAGAAGCTTTATCTAGTGCTTGAGATTGCTCCAATTAAATGTTTGCAATGGCTTTATTGAGTTGAAATTGCAATATTTCAATATCGTGCTGAAGATGTAAAATCTCTTTGTCATGTGCAGATTTATTGTCAAGTAATGCTTTATCAAGATATGTAATATCGATACTCGCATCAAGTGCAAGTTGTCCTAAATCACGCTCTTGAGTTTGTGTCGCAAGTGTCATTTGTGTTTCATACTGATATACATCTTTACTATGTGCAGCTTCAACCATTGTTTTATAAAAGTCTTTTTCTTGAATGAGACGTTGTTTTTGATCTTTGAGCTTATCATGATCATCTTTTAACATCATGTCCATCAGTTTGATGTCATATTGTGAGACATAAATTTCTTTTTTAATGAGAAAATCAATATCAGCAATCAGTGTTTGATGGTTTTTCTCTAATTCAAAAAGAAGAAGTTGACCTTCTGATTTTTTCTGTTTGATTTCTTTTCTAGTACGTAGAATGAATTGATTTAAATCATTATCTAGTTGTGTAAGTTCTCGATTTTTTTGAAGAGTTTCATGTTTTGAAAACATAGATTTTGTTTGATAATCTCTAACAATTTTACGTTTTTTATCATTGGTTAGTTCACGATAATTCGATAATTTAGAATTTAATATCGACACACTTTCAGCAGATTGTGCAATTGTTTTTTTTCTTTTGTCTTTAAATTTTGTTGTTTCTAGTTGTTTTTTTTCATTTAGTTGCTGAATTTCAATATCACGCTTACGGATGCGTTCAAGTTTTTGTTTTTC
>DNNX01000059.1:0-4304 GCA_003497445.1 Acholeplasmataceae bacterium
TCGATATCAGATTTTTTAATTGAAGAACAAAATAAATTATCAAGTCTTTCAATGTCATTAATCCCTACCGAATTTCATGACCACAAATTCAATTTTTTAGATGTTCCAGGAAGTGATGAATTTGTTGGTGATCTTTATCAAGCACTGAGCGTTGTAAAAGGTGCTGTGATTACGATTGATGCAACAAAAGGTGTTGAAGTAGGTACCATACGTGTTTGGAAAGAAATTCGTAAAAGACATATACCTGCTGTATTATTCATCAATAAGATGGATAAAGAAAACATTAAATTTGATGCACTTATCGAAGAAATTAGAGAAAAATTAGGTAAAAAAGCTGTCCCATTTTGTTGGCCAATAGGTAAAGAGGAAAATTTTGAAGGCTTTGTCAATATTGTAGAGATGAAAGCACGTATTTATGATGGTATGACATCACATGATGCTGAAATTTGGGAAGAGAAAAAACCTAAAGTTGATGAATTAAGAAATATGATGCTTGAGAGTGTTGCAGAGACATCGGAAGCACTACTAGATAAGTATTTTAATGGTGAAACACTTACAGAAGAAGAAATTAAAATGGGATTACGTTCAGGTATCATGAATGGTGAGCTTACACCAGTACTCGTTGGTAGTGCTTCAAAAGCCATTGGTATACGTACAATGATTGATATGCTATTTGACTATTTACCAGCTCCAAACGAACTTCAACCACTTGAAGGAAAAGATGACAAAAATGCTTCTATTCAAATTCAAACAGTAGAAAATGAACCTTTTCAAGGGTATGTTTTTAAGACAACTGTCGATCCTTTTATAGGCACGATGAGCTATATTAAAGTTAATCGAGGGTCTTTAAAACCGAATCAAGAAGTGATGTTATTACCTTCAAAAGAAGTCAGAAAACTAAGTAACGTATTTTCTGTGAGAGGAAAACAACAAATCAATAATGACATTTATCACGCTGGTGATATTTGTGTTGCTGCTAAAATTGATGGACTAGAAACAGGGAATAGTTTAAGTGATTCTAAACATATTACTTTAGTTGAGCCTGTTGCAATTCCGAATCCAATTATGTACATTGCAGTACATCCTAAAAATAAAAATGATGAGGATAAAATATCAAATGCTTTGCATCGACTTAATTTAGAAGACCCAACCTTTCAAATTCAACGAAATAAAGAGACACAACAATTACTCATTGGTGGTCAGGGAATGACACATCTAAATTACATTTTAGAACGTATGAAACTGATGTTTAAAGTAGATGTTGACATTGATGAGCAAAAAATTGTCTATCGTGAAACAATCAAAAAATATGTTGAAGCTGAAGGAAAACATAAAAAACAATCAGGTGGTGCAGGTCAGTTTGGACATGTCTTTATTAAATTTGAACCATCGAATGAATTATTTGAATTTCATGAGGATGTCTTCGGAGGTGCAGTCCCTAAAAATTATTTCCCTGCCGTAGAAAAAGGACTTATTGAAACATTCGAACATGGTCCTCTCGCTGGCTTCCCAGTCATTAATGTAAAAGCGACCTTATATGATGGATCGTATCATTCAGTAGATTCAAATGAACTTTCATTTAAACTTGCGGCAGCATTAGCTTTTAAAAATGCATGTGAGAAAGCACAACCTACTATTTTAGAACCTATTGTAAAATTAGATGTGACGGTAGATGAGAAATTCGTTGGTGATGTCATGGGTGATATGAATAAACGAAGAGGACGGGTTCATGGAATGAATCCTACAGATGATGGATCTTTCCAAGTGATTAACTGTGAAGTACCAGAATCTGAAATTGTTTCTTATGCGATTGATTTAAAAGCCATGACACAAGGTAGTGGACAATTTACACGTGAGTTTTTAAGATATGATGAAGTTCCTCAACATTTAATACCTAAAATTATCGAATCATATAAAAAGTAAAAATGAAAAGAAGTCATAACATAAAGTAAGGAGTTTTATGTGCAATGTTTGCATTGTAAATCAATACTTTATGTCTATGCATCTCCTTTAAGTATCAATAAGACCATCTATCATATTTGTGAACATTGTTTTACCAAACATCCAGTGATCTTAGAATGTGAACGCATCGTTTTGAATCACTGTGATGTTGATATTTTACACATCATGATAGAGGAAGTATTAGATAACTTAACGATCATGCATTACTTATCCTTATTACAACACTTTTCAAATCATCATCTCGTTTTATGGTTTGAGTACGACGATATTGATGTACTTAAAGCATTAGAAAATATCGATATTGGAAAATTATTCATATTTCATTTAGAAAATAAAAAAGAGAGGTGGCATGTATGACATTTGAAATTGTAGGTAAGAATGGCTTTCAAGTAACACAAGCAATACAAGAATATGCGGAAAAGAAATTATCTAAGATTGATAAATTTTTTCAACAATATATTCAAAAAGTAAGGGTTGTATTAAAAGTATATCCTAATTTTCATAAAGTTGAAGTTACGATTCATGCTGATCATGTAACCATTCGAGCTGAAGAAAAAGCTTCAGATATGTATGAGGCTATTGATGTCGTCTCAGATAAAATGATGACGCAAGTAAAACGATACCAAGGGAAACAACATCAGCATAAACATCATAAAACTGAACAGAAACACACATTATCTTTAGATGCAATAGAAAAAGATGTCTTTGCAAAGCAACTTGTAAGAAATAAAAAAATTACTTTAGAACCGATGACGATTGAAGATGCCATTGATCATATGGAGCAATTGGATCATGATTTCTTTATTTTCTTAGATAAAAAAACGCATCAATCTCATCTTTTATATAAACGTGATGATGGTGATTACGCAGTAATTGAAACAGAATTAGATAATAAAAAAGACGCTTAATTAAGCGTCTTTTGTTTTTTCAAGTAAATATATCACGTCATGAATATCTTTACTTATCACTTCAAGTGACTGATGCCAAAAATTAGGTTGTGTGACATCAATTTGCATTGTTTTTGCGACATCTTCAACACTGGCTTTTGTTGTATAAGCAAGAAGTGTTTCATATTGATCAGTGAATGGGACTGGATCTTTTTCATAAAGCCCATATAATCCTTTGCCAAAAAGTAATCCAAATGCATAAGGGAAATTATAGAAATTTAAACCTGCACTATAGTAATGAGGTTTCATGAGCCACATGAAAGGATGTCTTAAATTAGGATCTAACCCTTCACCATAAGCTTTCTTTTGAGCATCAAGCATCCACGCTTTAAGCGCTGATGCAGGTACTGGTTTTGTTGCTTCTTTAAATAATTCAGTTTCAAAATAATATCTTGATAATATATCTATGATGACTTGTGTATCGCCTTGAAGCGCATTTTCTAATACAAAAAGTTTAAGGGAATCATCATCAATTGTTTTTAATAAATGTTGATTCACAATGGATTCACAAAATATCGATGCTGTTTCTGCAAGTGGCATTGGATATGACCAATGAAGAGGATCGTTATTCTTAATGATTTCACCATGAAACCCGTGACCCAATTCATGGGCGAGTGTGAGAATATCAGAAAGTGACCCAGTAAAATTTGTGAGAATTCTAGATTGTCCGATTTGAGGTTGATTCGAACAGAACGCACCACCAACTTTTCCAGGTCTAGGTTCAACATCAATCCATTCTTCATCAAATGCACGTTTTGCAAAATCACCTAAATGTTTACTAAATCCATAAAATGCCTCTATAACGAGTGATTTTGCTTCATCATAGGTATAGGTTTTTGCACCTTTTCCAACAGGTGCAAATAAATCATAAAATGGTAAACCACCATCATAACCTAAATATTTTGCTTTTGCTCTTAAGTATTTTTCAAAGGTGGGTCGATACGATTCCATTGCTGAAATGAGTGCATCTAATGTTGCTTGTGTCATTTTAGAATTTCTCAATGTGGGTTCTAAAGGCGATTGATATCCTCGAAATTCATTGACGACATTCACTTCTCGTTTGATATTTGTAATACTTAAAGCAACAGCATCTTGAATGGATTCAAGTGCTTTTAATTCTGATTCATAAGCATCTTTTCTTACATTTGCGTCATATTCATATGCAAGGTTTCTGACTTCGGATAATGTAATTTCAGAGCCACGATATGATACTTTTAAATTTGCAGTCAGCATATTTTGAAGTCTTCTCCAGGAATCACTCGCGACTTCTCTTAGTTTCGTGAGAAGAAGTTCTTCCGATTCTGAAAGCATATAATTGGCATTTTCTTGTTCACGCTTTAAATTATACAAATAGTTTTTAATGAGCGTACTAGAAGCACTTAATACATCTAAATC
>DNNX01000059.1:4559-6424 GCA_003497445.1 Acholeplasmataceae bacterium
AACGTTTTTAAATATCTTGTAAACATAACGTTTTCTTTCGTTGTCGATTTCAATATACGATCTAATCTTGCCATATACTGTAACGGTTCCGGATCATTTACATTACTTGAATATCTTAAACTTGCATAAGCATAAAGTGTTCTCACATGTTTGGTCATTTTTTCTTCAAATGATACATATGCTTCTAAAAATTGAACAGGTATCATTGTATCTTTCTTCGAAACTAAAGATTTAAAATCACTTGTCATCTGTTCAAGTTTCTTAATATCATTTTCATAGTTGTCATCAAAACCATGATATAAATCATTTAAATTCCACATTTCATCCTCCATTTGAAACATTATAGCATAAAAAAAGATGTTGTGAGGGGGATCACAACATCTTAATTATTAAGCCTTATTGAAACGTTCTTCAATAAGGTCCCAATGAACAACTGAGAAGAAAGCTTGAATATAATCCGGACGACGGTTTTGGTAATTTAAATAGTATGCATGTTCCCAAACGTCTAATCCTAATAATGGTGTACCAAGTGTAAGTGGTGTATCTTGATTTGGTGTAGATACAACTTCTAAGTCTCCAGCATTATTTTTAATGAGCCATGCCCAACCTGATCCAAAACGCGTTGCAGCTGCTTTTGCAAATGCCTCTTTAAATCCTTCATAAGATCCGAATGTAGAATTTAAAGCAGTCGCTAAATTTCCTTTGGGTGCTTCTTGATGATTTACTTTTAGTTGTGGCCAGAAAAATGCATGATTGAAATGACCACCACCATTATTTCTTACGGCACCTCGAATTGATTCTGGTACTGAATCCAAATTTTTTAGAAGTGTTTCCAAGTCTGCAGTTACAGAAGGTTCTTTTTCCAATGCTGCATTTAAATTATTGACGTAACCTTGATGATGTTTACTGTAATGTATTTCCATTGTTTTTGCATCGATAAATGGTTCTAATGCATCAAATGCATAAGGTAAAGCTGGTAATGTGTAACCCATAATAGTTGCCTCCTAATTATTAATACATTCTTATTGTATATGATAGCATCGTTTCTTTCAAAGAATTTACAACGATTCACATAACTTAACAAACTCAGAGTCTAATGTCACCAGATGAGATGTGTATGTTTTAACATGAACTAAAGATCCGTGCATACCTTTAATTTTTTTTACATCTTTTTTATAGGCTACCATGACTTCAACTTTAGAAGCCTTTCTTAGAGAAGAAAAGAATGCTGCATACTTCATGGCATCTTTGAATAATGCGCTATTTTTTGAGCCTCTTAGTATGACATGACTACCTGGTGCATCTTTTACATGAAAGAAGATGTCATGTGCATGTGCTAATTCGTGCGTGACATACGCATTCATTTCTGCATTTTTTCCAATCCATAAAATATCATGACCATCTCTAATTTCAATTGGTTGAGTACGTATCTTTTTGATATTTGATTGCTTTTTAAAGATGAATTTCTGCTCATATAATATCACAAGGATATCTTGATAAGACACCATTTTTGAAATTAAATCAAAGCGCAATTGTTTTAAAAAATCAAGTTCGTGTTGTGTTTTTAGTATTTGATTGTCAAGTTGAGGTAATGCTCTCTTTGCTTTTTTATAAGCTTTTAAGTATTGTTGTGCATTTTCATGAACTGTTAAATCAACATCTAAATCGATATTTTCAAAACGTGCCACATATGTTTTAGTGTCATAATGCGTATACAAAGTTTCAGCAATCAAATAATCTTGTAAATGAGATTGGTGTAAGCTTTTTTCATCCATCAATTTTGGTAATTTTAATTGTCTTTTTTGAATGAGTGTATCGATCATACCTGTATGAATATGTGTATCATGATAGGTTGTTTGCATCAT
>DNNX01000103.1 GCA_003497445.1 Acholeplasmataceae bacterium
ATCATTAAAAAACTTGTGAATCGATATGGCAGCCTCACTTCTAACACGAAATACCGCTTGAAATAAGTTCGTACGCATTCTTAAATGTGCAACTTCTCTTAAAAATTCTCTCGTGTGTCTTTTTGGTTGGATTGGATAGTCTTCCGCCGAATCTCCAAGCAATACAATGCGTGATGCTTTCACTTCAAAAGGTTGTTTCATTTCAGGTGTTAATACGACGTTGCCAACAACTTCAATTGAACTTCCTACACGTACTTTTTGAATATCTTTAAAATTTGCTAAAGCTTCTTCGTATACAACTTGTAGTGTCGGAAACACGGTTCCATCATGAAAATTAATAAAACCAAAGTTTTTTTGACTACGGTTGTTTCTCACCCAACCATATAATGTAACTTCTTTTTGATCTAATGATTGATACTGTTCAAATAAATATTTAACTGTCGTTTCCATCAGAGTCTTCCTCTTTCATGACGCTATCAATAAATCTTGCTTCTTCGAATTTAGCATCTTTGATATAGTCAAACTTTTTCTTAATTTTTTCTGTTGTTGTTGTCATTTTTTCTGCGTCTTTTTTAATTGTATCAATGGATCTATTTAATTTTTCCCATCGTTCGCTATATCTCATGAACTCTACGTTTAGTTTGTTGAGTTCATCGATGATGACTTTTGTTTGTTCGTCTCTTTTTAGATTTTGAACAAAGACTTGTATCATGGTAAGTGTGGAAAACAATGTCGTTGGCGACGTTAACCAAACCTTTTTTGTGTTACTATATTCAACTAAAACTTCGTGATGGGCGGTAATTTCTGCGAATATCGCTTCTGCTGGTAAAAATAAAATCGCTTGGTGAGAGGTTTCACCTTCAATGATATATTTGTTGGCAATATCATCGATATGTTTTTTTACATCTGCTTGAAATAGTTTTTTCGCTGATTCTCTTTCGGATACGTGATATTCACTGTTGGTCATTTTTTTATAGTTATCTAGTGGGAATTTTGAGTCAATAACGACTTTACCAAGGGGTTCTGGCGCATATAAAACGGCATCCGCTATCGTTTGATTGGATAGCTTGACTTGTGTTTTGTACAAATGTTCATCTTGGCCAAAAACAGCAGACAGCAATTGATAAAGCTGTACTTCTCCATAAATGCCTCGCGTTTTTTTATCTGCGAGCACACTATTCAAACTGACAACTTCTTTTGAGAGCTGTTCAATATTTTTTTGTGCTTCATCGATTTTAGAAAGCCTTTCAACAACGTTTACGAACGTTTCATTTGTTCTTTCAAAACCGCCTTGAAGTCTTTTTTCAACAAGTGTGTTCATTTCTTTTAGTTTACCCTCGATGTGTTGGGTAACAAGATCTTTAAATGTGTATAAATCTTTTGTGTTTTTGGCGTTAGAGTCGTATATAAGTTCTCTTAATTGAGTTTTAAGTCCCTCATATTCTTTTTGCATGTAGACTTTTAAATCGCTTTGATCTTCAGACCCGTTCTTTTTATTAAGTTGTATAAAGACAAGGAATACAATGAAAACAACCAGCAAAACAACCATGATGAGCGTGAGCACTTCTATCATTTTAAACCTCCTCTATGTCTTCTAAATAATAAATTGAAACGGTTTTATCCTTAATAGATATATAACTTGTAATGTATGTATCTTCGCTATTAATGAGATCATTAACAGATGTGATGAATCTATCATTGAGCGCTTGTGCATATCCTGTTTGTCTTTGCGTAGGTACCATCACATCTTGATATGCTCTTGAAATCATATCTGTACAATAATATTTATATTGAACATCTAAGAAAAACGTATAGTTGTACAGCGCCTCTTTTTCATATAGGTTTTTTGCATAACGCACTGCACCTAATCTTTGGGCTTCAGTGACATCCTTCACGCGCAATACAAGAAATTCATTCCGATTAAAACTGCCGTAATATGGATATGCAGGATTGCTTTCAGATCTTCTATTTGTGTTTAACCAGTAATTGTTGCTTTCGGTTAACGAAATATCAAAATCGTGTGTTTTGTTTCCTGGAAACAACATTACTTCAAATATATTAGAACTTCCAATGCCTGTAGCTTCATACAATTTATTGTCTTCATTAACCAGGGATGCGTGTCCACCAAAATAAAATGTAATCCACTGATGAATGATAGGAACATTTGGAAAAGGGGATTGTTGTGTGATGATAATATCTCCCGTTTGTCCAAGTTTTGTTTTTTCGTTGTCATAAAATACGTCTCTTTCATCTTCCAATTCAAATGTTTCACGTGAAACAGTGTGGTATTCAAATGTATATCCGTTGATGTTTTGTGTATGTGAGGGCACCTCTTCTGCCCTTGAAATAAAGTGTTGAATGTTTTGTGTTGCTTCTATATCAAGTCTAATGACCCCACCTAAACTATAAATAAGCCCAGCGATGACAACAAGGGCACTCGTTTTCATGTATCTCAAAAGTGGTTTTTTTATTTTTAACAGAAACATTTTTGACGTTTTTTTCCTTGGATTTTCAGATTTTATTATATCATAACAAACAACAAAAAAAGTAGCCGCGCTACTTTTTTGGACGTATGATGAGTGCGCGTGCATCGCCCTCACCTTCAGATTCAGTTTCGACATCTCTCCACTCACTTAGTTTTGTGTGGATAATGCGTCTGTCATACGCATTCATTGGGTCTAGTTTCACCTCAATTTTTGATCTTGCGACTTCTTT
>DNNX01000017.1 GCA_003497445.1 Acholeplasmataceae bacterium
GAAACTAGTCCCCAAGCTTTTCCAAAAAACTTAAACTGTGGAAAACCAAGATATATAGTAAAAAAAATTCCGGTTCCCACTAGCAAAATTGGAAACCACCAGGATCCACTTAAATTGCTGTCAAGTAATATTAAAAATTCATTAAATTGATCCATAACTTATCCTTTATTTTATTATAGCAAAATCAAACTTATTTATTTTCATCATGCTCCAAATGAATGAGCGTATGCGTTTTTTGTAATGTATCAATAAACCAAGCATTCAATTGAATAGGTCCCTCATCCACTGCATTTGGTGTTGAGTATCCATTAATGAATCGATCAATCACAATGTCTTTTTTGACACCAATCACACCATTTAATGGTCCTGTCATGCCAACATCAGTTAAGTAAAACGTACCATTAGGTAAAATTCTACTATCATTTGTTTGTACATGGGTATGTGTCCCAAAAATGATATCAATTTTACCATCTAAAAAGTGCCCAAGTGCAACTTTTTCACTTGTTGCCTCTGCATGAATATCCAAAATTGAAATATCATGTTCTACATTATTGAGCGTTTCCATAACTGTTAAAAATGGACTTTGAACATGTTGATTCATAAACGCTTGACCTAATGCGTTGATCACTAATATTTTTTGTTGATTAAAATGTATGATTAGATATCCTTTGCCCGGTGCTTGTAAATAATTGATTGGACGCACAATATTTGCATCCTCTATAAATGTTTCTAATTCTTTGTTTGCAAATACATGGTTTCCCATTGTTAGCATATGAATACCATGAGACATTAGAGTTTTATAAATGGTATGTGTTATGCCTCGACCATTTGCAGCATTTTCAGCATTAACAATGATAAGATGAGGTTGATATTGAGCTTTTAATTCGGGTAAAAACAGATCAATAGCTTTTAATCCTGATTTACCATATACATCACCAATAATAAGAATTTTCATCTAATCTCCTTATGATAAAAGAGGCATTTGCCTCTTTTATTTTGCAACATCTGATGCTCTTGTTTCTCTTATGACTGTTACTTTTATCGTACCAGGATAGGTCATATTGTTTTCAATTTGATCCTTGATAGTTCGTGCTACTTTAATAATCGCTAAATCATCTATTTTCTCTGGTTCAACAATTACTCTTACTTCACGACCAGCTTGAATTGCATATGATTTTTTAACACCTTCAACACCATTAGATATGGTTTCTAGTTGTTCAAGTCGTTTCATGTAATTTTCCATAGATTCACTTCTAGCACCAGGTCTTGCAGCAGATAATGCATCTGCAGCTGCTACTAATACAGCAATGATACTTTCAGGGTCTTTATCTCCATGATGAGATGCGATTCCATCAATGACGACAGCAGGCTCTTTATATTTACTGACTAAATTCACACCGATTTCAACGTGTCCGCCCTCAATCTCGTGGTCAACAGCTTTACCGATATCATGTAATAAACCAGCACGTCTTGCTAATATTTCATCTTCATGTAACTCAGCAGCAAGTTTACCTGCTAAGAAAGCAACTTCAATGGAGTGTTTTAATACGTTTTGACCATAACTCGTTCTAAATGATAAACGTCCAATAAGCTTGACAAGATCAGGATGAATACGACCAATTCCTGTTTGGAAAATAGCCTCTTCACCTGCTTCACGAATAAACATATCCACTTCTTGTCTAGCTTTCTCGACAACTTCTTCAATGCGTCCAGGATGGATACGTCCATCAGACACAAGTGATGTAAGTGCGCGTTTTGCAATTTCTCTTCTTACAGGATCAAACCCACTCAAAACAACTGCATTTGGTGTATCATCAATAATTAAATCTACACCGGTTAATGCTTCAAGTGTTCGAATGTTTCGTCCCTCTCTACCAATGATACGACCTTTCATATCATCATTTGGTATATCTACCACGGTAACTGTTCGTTCTGTAGTAGTTTCGCTGGCATATTTTTGCATGGCATTTGCCATTAATAGTTTCGCTCTATTTTGAACTTCAATTTTCGCTTTATCTTCTTCTTCACGAATGTAGTTTGAAATCTCATCAGACATACTATCTTCTACGCGTTTCATAATGATATCACGCGCCTGGTCTTTTGATAAATTTGAAATTTCTTGAAGTTTAGAATCTTGTTCTTTAAGCGCAATTTCCATTTTGCTATTTAATTGTTCAAGTTGCTGTTTACGTTCTTCAATTTTTTGTTCTTTATTTGATATCGATTCTTCACGTTTATCTAAATAGATAGAACGATTATTAAGCGCGTCTTCTCTTTGTGAGACTTTATTTTCAAGTTGAATCACAACTTGACGACGTTCTTTCATATCATTATCAAATTCTTTACGTAATGAAAAAATTTCTTGTTTTGCTTCTAAAATACTTTCTTTTTTATTTTTAGAAGCTTCTTTCTTACCATCTTCAACAATTTGTTCAGCTAATTTTTTTGAAGCCTGAATACTTTTTTCATGTAGCCAAACACGAATGAAATATCCAAGAATTAAGCTTAAAATTAACGTTAGCAAAATGGAGATTATAAATACGATTGTATCAATCATAATTACCTCCATTTATAAAAATTTAAAT
>DNNX01000087.1 GCA_003497445.1 Acholeplasmataceae bacterium
GCCGCACCTGCAGCGATTGGTGCGTTCTCTGAAAATGAAAAAAACTTTGGTAAATCTCTCATTTTCGTTGCACTTGGTGAAGGTGTTGCGATTTATGGACTTCTTATTTCAATCTTAATTATCAACCAATTATAATGAAGTTTTATATTTTAAGTGACAATGTTGACAGCCTCGTTGCGATGAGACTTGTTGGTATTGAAGGTGAAGTGATACACGAAAGACATGTTTTCTTAGAAAGACTTGATCAATTGATTGAAGATCCTAGTTTCGGGATTATTTTAATCACGACGAAACTTGTATCTTTAGCACCACATGTCATTTCTGAATATAAACTCAATTTACCTAGAAAAGTCATTCTAGAAATTCCAGATCGTCATGTCGAAACGGATATTGGTCAAACAATCGATCGATACGTAAGTGAAGCGATCGGAATAAAAATGTGAGGATATATGGCCTATTATAATAACGATCAACTGCTTAAATATTTTGAAAAAAATATGCAGCAAGTTGCAAACAAACAAATTGAATCATTACAATTAGAAATTCAAAAACTTTATCAAAAAGAAATGATGAAAGTAACTGAAGATCTTCATATTAAACATACGCTTGAAAAAAATCGATTACTAAAAACGCTTAATGTCGCCCATCAAGAAAAGATCAATCATTTAGGGATTGAATATGATGAGACACTCATGACCTTAAGACAAAATATGGTAGCAGAAATTTTTGAGACTGTAACAAAACAATTGCTTGACTATGTACAAAGTGATGCTTATATTCCTGCAATGAAACATAAGTTACTTCAATATTCAAAAACATATGATTTGAATCAACTTACTGTTCATATTAAGGGATCTGATCAAAATTTAGGTCATTTTTTTCAATCTGAATATCCTAAATTAAAAGTGTTTACACATCCAAATATTACCATCGGTGGATTTTTATTAACCATTGATGATGCATCTGTTGAGTTTGATCATACGTATGATGCATTACTTAAATCTCAAAAAGAGATGTTTTTAGAAACATCAAAACTTTTCGTGAGGGAATAATATGCATACACATACAATCTTCGCAATTAATGGTCCGGTCATTACTGTAAATGATGCAACCTCATTTAAAATGCTTGAAATGGTCTATGTTGGACATCAAAAATTACTAGGTGAAGTGATTCAAATACAAAAGCAACAAACAATTGTTCAAGTATATGAAGATACCGTTGGATTAAAGAAAGGCGATCCAGTTTTTCCTACAGGAGAGGCAATCACTGTCACTTTAGGACCTGGTTTAATTTCTAATATATATGATGGGATTCAACGTCCCTTATTAGACATCGAATCAAAACATGGTCATTTTATTCCATCAGGAAGTCAAGCTTTTCCTTTAGATCAAAATAAAACTTGGGATGTCACAGTTTTTTTAAATAAAGGGGATCATGTTAATCCCGGTATGATTTATGGGGAACTTCTTGAAACATCTGGATTCAAGCACAAGTTATTAATACCCCCAAATGTTTATGGTACCATTCTCAATATTAAAAAAAGTGGTGCTTACCATGTATTGGATACGATATGTGAAATTCAAACACATCAAGGCATTGAAACACTTAATTTAACGCAAAAATGGCCGATAAAAACCCCTCGACCTGTTATTTCTCGTCACATTTCACATGAACCGCTCATAAGTGGACAACGTGTCATAGATACGCTTTTTCCGATTGCAAAAGGTGGTACAGCTGCTATTCCTGGTGGATTTGGTACTGGAAAAACCATGTTGCAACATCAACTTGCAAAGTGGTGTGATGCCGATTTAATCGTGTATGTTGGTTGCGGAGAACGCGGTAATGAAATGACACAAGTGCTTGAAGAATTTAGTAATCTCATCGATCCGAAAACCAATCGTCCACTCTTAGAACGTACGATTCTTATCGCAAATACATCGAATATGCCTGTTGCTGCACGAGAAGCAAGTATTTATACTGGTGTCGCGATTGCTGAATATTACAGAGATATGGGATACCATGTTGCACTTATGGCAGATTCTACTTCTCGTTGGGCAGAAGCACTTAGAGAAATTAGTGGAAGACTTGAAGAAATGCCTGCTGAAGAAGGGTTTCCTGCTTATTTACCAAGCCGTATTTCACAATTTTATGAACGTGCAGGTTATGTAGAAAATTTAAATCATACGCATGGTTCTATTACCATAGTAGGGGCTGTATCACCACAAGGTGCAGACTTTTCTGAGCCTGTGACACAAAATACAAAACGTTTTGTAAGAACATTTTGGGCACTTGATAAACAACTCGCATATGCAAGACATTATGCTGCCATTAACTGGAATGAATCATATTCTGATTATGGACATGATTTAGATGGTTATTATAGAGAACATGTGGCAGAAGATTTTAATACATTTAGACAAAAATTGATTCATATTTTATCTGAAGAAGCGAAACTCTTAGAAATTGTCAAACTTATTGGTTCTGATGTTTTACCAGATGATCAAAAACTTGTGATAGAAATTGGTCGCGTGATTCGTGTTGGCTTCTTACAACAAAATGCGTTTCATAAAGATGATACTTATGTCCCACTGATCAAACAGTATCATATGATGCGTGTCATTGTATTTTTATATGAACAGGGTCTCGCATACGTTTCTGAGAAAAAATCGATTCAGGTTTTAAAAGAATCGTCTCTTTTTGAACGCATCATACAAATGAAATATGACACAACCAATGAAAATATGAACGCTTTTGATGATTACATACGTATCATAAGAGATACCATGAGAAATATTGACTAAGGAGGATATGATGATCAAACAATATGTTGGTTTAGATGAAATCCATGGTCCTTTAGTCTTCTTAGATCATGTGGAAGATGTTGGCTTTGAAGAAATGGTTGAAATTCAAGTTGAGGGAAAACCTTCTCGTTATGGACGTGTCGTACATATCGATGGTGATAGAATTGCCATACAAGTCTTTGAAGGTACCAATGATTTATCTTTGCATAATACACGTACAAAATTACTTGGTAAAGCCGTTGAAATTGGTCTTTCTAAGGAAATATTAGGACGTGTCTTTAATGGTTCTGGTAAGCCTATTGATGGATTAGGAGATGTGTTCATCGATGAACATAAAAACATCAATGGTATGCCATTAAATCCAGTATCAAGAATGTATCCTAGAAACTTTATTCAAACAGGTATCTCATCCATTGATGCACTTACAACCTTAATACGTGGTCAAAAATTACCGATTTTCTCTGGTGCTGGTTTACCACATAATGAACTCGCAGTCCAAATAGTTAAACATGCGAAAATTGCGGAAGAAAAAGGTGAGCAATTTGGCGTTGTTTTTGCT
>DNNX01000072.1 GCA_003497445.1 Acholeplasmataceae bacterium
AAACACAATAATGAGTGGTACCGATACAAGCATACGTATAACGTAATTTGCAAAAAGTGGGACTAGCGTTTGACTTCTAAAAATATTAAAGTAATTGTCAAATCCAACAAATGTTGTTGTAATCCCTGTTTGTAAATTATAATATGCCTCAAAAAAACTTAAATATAGTGCATATATCATTGGATACAGAGTAAAAATAAGTAGTCCGATCAGCCATAATGAAATAAACATATACCCGTAAAAGGCATCTCTACGTTTTCTAGTAACTTTAATCTTTATTCCAAATAATCTAAGTGTTAAATCATCCATGCGAATCAATGGGTTATGCGTAAGTGCATATCCAATTTTTGAGATAAATGGATCTATTTTTGCATCATAAAATCTCGCAATTTTATGTCCTATGGATTTTAAACTTGCACCTATTTTCTGAATGAATGGTTTCATATGATCACCTCTGCAGATAATCCTTCAACTTCTTGATTCATGTATGTAAAACTGTCATTCGTATAATTAACAAGAAGCTTTTTATTATTGGCATATGTTACCAATACAATGCCTAATTCTAAGACATCACGTGAAACGATTTGCTCAAAACCAATCTGATCATAAATCAATTTAAATTGATTGAATGTTTGATTGATTTCATCTTCAAATACATCAAAATGCGTCGTAAAAAAGATATTTGAACGAGTAAAACGCATCGTTTGTGTTGGCTCTTTAGTGACAATATAATTCGGATACATACCAAAATCTAACATCATTAATCGGTACACTTCTCCAATGGCATTAAAATTGAGCTCGCCGCTAAATACAGGCAACATACCGCTTAATACGATTGGTACAAATGGTACATTATCAGTATAAAAGTAATATTGAGAATGCATGATTGGCATATGTGTATAATAATCTGTATGTTTGAGTGCATATAAACTTGGTTGATTCAACATCAACGTTTCATAAGATTCTAAAATGGATGTGTAAATATTTCTGGTATCGATACGATCATAAAATCCACGATCGTAATAGGAATACAATAATCGACCAATACTCGTTAAGTATGCACTAGATAAATCATCACTAGATGAGAATGATTGACTACTTTCAGGATACAAGAAATACTGATCAATCGATTGATTATTTAAAGAACGCTCTATTTGCGTCATTTTTAAACGTGAATAATTTAATGCAACATCTCTATTAAGCCCAACGCGCTCTGATAATTCACTACTTATCACATAATCTTGATGACGTAAAACATCGATATTTAATGACATCATATAGTTTTCTAAATCATCTAATTGGTAAACATCACGCATACGATAAGGTGTTTGACTGATGGCACCATCTCTAGACCAGCCATACAAACTAATAACACTTGGTTGTACTCCTTGTTCAAGTAAAGTTTGAATGATCGCTTCTGCCTCACGAGAGGATGTCATTTCTAAATATGTCGTTCCTAAAAAAGATGGCGTTTGGTCTCCCATAAGTACTTGAAGTAAAAATGGCATTTGATCGACTGTTTGTTTGATTAATTGCTGACGATCAACTAAGTATGCTTGATAGTCATTTGCAATGCCTACATAATTCGCATTATCACCTAGCATCACATAAGTTGCTTTATAATCTTTGTTTGTCAATGATTCTGGTATTTGATCACGGCCATCTCCAGCAGCATTAATAATTGCTTTATAAATTGGACGTACCGTGAAATTGAGTTGTGTTCTGTAATAGCGTGTTCTAGATGACCAAAAAACAGCTTCTAATTCTGAGAGTTCAGCCCCCTCATCTACACTCACATAAAATCCTTGATGATTCACATGATGTATCATCCCAATAACAGGTAAGGATAAGTATGCACGTGAATTGTCATTAATTCCTTGATCTCCACCATAGAATAATGCTCTAATTGTTGATTCAATTGGTTGTTCAAATCGAATAAGACTTCCAACTTGATCAGGAATTAACATATATCCAGGTGCTAAATTTTCTCTTACAGAACCAAAATATGGAAATACACTAATCGATGTTAATCCATAAATATCACCTGATTCAACAATATCTTCAGAGGGGATATAGACTTCAAGTCCTCTGTCATTTAATGACAGATGAATATTTAAGGACACATCTATGGCATATGCATTGACTGTTGCAATCAGCGTTTGATTGGTCTCTAAAACGGATACACTCACTTCATCTTCATCATAACTTCCATCAACAATTTGAAACGTCGAAAGTTGTGTTTGTGTTTCATTCACTGAACCATTATTGATATAATCAACATCTGCAAGTTCATACAAAGACACCGTTGTTTCTGTTGCTCTAGAAACATTTGCTTTTCTGACATAAGACAACCATAAACCACTATTGAGTAAATTACGTGTCGCAGTATTATTTTCTCTTTCTCCAGAAATACCTTGAAATTCAGCACGGGAGCTCATCATATAATCATTGACTTTATCATAAAGCAAGACTGAAAAACTCATTGGTTCAAAATATAAAATATATCTGTCATTTTCAATAGAATAACGATATCCTAATGTATCTCGTGCTTCTTCTGTGTATTCAATTTGATACAGTTGTGTAAAATCATCGATTTGTGCGTCATCATATGTATCTTGTTGCGTAAATCGATTACTCGATAACATATTATCATCCATCATCATGTCATCATATTCATATGTTGATACATCTTGATTTTCAACAACATGAAACACACTCATCATTGAGGCTAAAGAAACAATTGTTAAAATTTTTAATAAATTAACCACGAACTGTTACCTCCCGAATGATGTCTAAAAATAATTGAACCACTTCACCGAGCAATAAATAGACAATAAAGACAACAACTAAAATCATAATTGCAGTAAAGAGTGTAATTAAGATATTGCCTACGGTTGCTTTCATTTCATAGTAATGAATTTCTTTCACAGTCATCACTAAATAAAAACCAGTGAGTACGTAAATGATAATCATACCGAAATCAAACAAGAATGCTTCATTTAATGTGAGTGCTTGTGACAGTAGCATAATTAAAGGTAGTCCTATGATTGCTGGTAATAAACTATAAGATGTTGCGATATATACATCTTTAAACGATCCTTCTCCATCTCGAATAGAACATACTAAGTAATTTGCTAATACAAATAACAAGAACGGTAAGAAAATCGATATCACCTGTTCAAAAATTTCAATTTGTGAACGTATAAGTGGATTAAATAAGAAATTTGTTTCAAAGATAAAAATCAAATACATGAAGAAAAAGATGAATAAATACATTGTTGCTGATAAATAGCTTGCTTTATTTTCACGTTTAATTCCGTAGAATCCATCCACTGGATGTGTCATTAAATAAAAGCCAAACTTCAATTCTTTAATAAGTTTTATATCATTAGTTTTGTCATTAAGCATATGAAAAGGTTTAAGTAAAATATCAATAAGTTTTAAATATTTGCCACCAATAGATAATATAAGTAATCCAAATAAGGCAATGACAATAAAGGTTCCAGAATTTAATAAGACATCATTTCTGACTTCCCAAAATGCATCACTATATCCTTGTCTATTTCTAGCAATTTCATAATAATATAATGCTTCTTCGTAATTCATTTGTGCAAAATACGCATCTCCAAGACCTCTATTTGCAAGATCAAATAATGCATTTTGCTCTAATACTTTTTGCCAAGGTTCTAATGCTTCTACATAGCGTCCATCTTGATATAACGCAATCGCATTATGTACAAGATTGGCAAAGGAAGTTGGTACAAATATTTGCAGTGAGGACGTTTGATCATCGACGACATATATTTGACTCTTAGAATTAACGGCAATCCCAGTAGGATTTTGAAATAATCCCTGAATACCGGATGTATCGGTACCACTAAAAATAAATAAGACACTTCCATCTGGACCATATTCCACGATATAGCCTTCACTTGTGACTGCAAAAATAGTTTCATAAGGGCCCACATAAATATCTTCGTTATTATCAAAACCCCAAACGGATTGATTTAATACAAAATTTGCAATATTAAGTTTTAAGTAGCCATCGAGACCCTTCGTAGTGGTTAATATAAGTCCGTCTTGATCCGTAGCTAAGTTATACACTGGATCCGGAATGATTTGAAATAAATTACGTCTCGTTGCTTCATCGAAAAATAAAAATGTGACCGTGTTTTGCCAAGATGCTGGAATACTATTTCCACCAAAATAACCAAAAAATGTGCCATCATTTTTATATTGAGCAAGACCATTGACATTTCCTGCAAGTAAAACATACACATTATTTGCGTTATCTGTTGTGACTTTTGTAGGATCAAATGGATCTTCATCAGTAAAAAATGGTGAATTTAAAGGTTTTTCATAGGTTGCTACTAAGTCATATTGATCTTGGTTATTTTTAGAAAATTGATATGCTTTTTTCGTAATAAAATCGGCAACATAGATGTTACCATCAAAACCAACATGAACACCCGTTGGTCCTTCTAAAATACCTTCCCCAATGACTTGTGTGTTTTGATTTTCTTCATCATATACAATCACAACACCTAAATCACGATCTGCAATATACATGATGTCATTGTCATCAAATGTAATATCTTGCGGATTATCAAGTGTATATGAGCCAAATGTTTCTGTTCTAGATAATGGAATATATGCATCTTGTGTATAGACAAAACGCCCATTCGTTGATGAATAGGTAAATGTAATGTATGGCACACCATTCGCCTTTACAGTAAACAATGGTAATACCATCACAATGAATAAAACAATGAGTAGCTTTTTCATTATTTGATACCTGAGTGAGCCATGGTATTCATCACACGACTTTGTAAGAAAATAAATAATACAAGATTAGGAATAAACATAATAAGTGACGCTGCAGCCGCCATCCCTTGTCCTGCAACGGTATT
>DNNX01000032.1 GCA_003497445.1 Acholeplasmataceae bacterium
TAGAAACCGGAAAACTTTCTTGGTGGGAAGAACAAGAAAAAGAAACTTCTAAACCTGTAGAAGAATCTAAAGATGAGGCTTGATAAATATTTAAAAGTGTCGCGTCTCATGAAAAGACGAACAGTTGCAAAAGATGTTGCTGAAAAGTCTAAAATAGATGTGAATGGAAAACCAGCAAAGCCTGGTTATCAATTAAAGCTTGGTGATACCATTGCCATTCATTATGCTGTAAAAACAATTGTTGTTAAAGTAATATCACTTCAAATGATGAAAGATCAACCGATGTATGATGTGATTCAAGCATAGCACTTTTGGCCATTTTATGGCCATTTGTTATCACTTAAGGAGTAGTCATGGAAGACTTAGAACAAACGAGAATTCGAAAAGAAAAACTTGCATATTTAAAAAATAAAGGCATTGATCCTTTTGGCTCTAAATTTTTACGCACACATCATGCCAAAGACATTAAAGATGCTTATGATCCGTTAACAAAAGAGGACTTAGAGTCTCAAAAAATTGAAGTTTCTGTTGCCGGTCGTATCATGTTAAAGCGTGGCCAAGGTAAAGCCGGATTTATGCATCTTAAAGATCGCAGCGGCACGATACAAATTTATGTGCGTTTAGATGATTTAGGGGAAGATCAATACGATGTTGTCTCTCACAGTGATTTAGGAGACATCGTTGGGGTAAAAGGATTCCTTTTCAGAACGAGAACCAATGAACTTACAATTCATGTAACCAATTATACGCATCTAACAAAAGCTTTGCGTCCTTTACCGGATAAGTTTCACGGACTTCAAGATAAAGAAATTGCAAGACGCAAACGCTATTTAGATTTACTTACAAGTGATGATGCCTTGCGCGTTGCGGTTTTGCGTCCAAAAATAATACGTTCCATTCAATCTTTTTTTGATAGCAGGGGATTTATTGAAGTTGAAACGCCTGTACTTCAAAAAACTTTGGGTGGTGCATCAGCAAGACCCTTCAAAACACATCATAATGCATTAGATATGGATTTCAACTTAAGAATTGCAACCGAACTTCCTTTGAAAAAATTACTTGTTGGTGGTTTAGAAGCCGTCTATGAAATTGGTAGACTCTTTAGAAATGAAGGCATGGATGCAAAACACAATCCAGAATTTACAACAATAGAAGCTTATCTTGCTTATTCCGATATGGAAGGTATGATGGATTTAGTTGAAGATGTTTTAAATCAAGTTGCTACTGATGTATTAGGTACAAGAGA
This sequence comes from Acholeplasmataceae bacterium, assembly GCA_003497445.1. Classification (GTDB taxonomy): domain Bacteria; phylum Bacillota_I; class Bacilli_A; order Acholeplasmatales; family Acholeplasmataceae; genus UBA8290. The sequence continues at coordinate 1,247 of DNNX01000032.1, forward strand.
AGTTCTCTATCAAGAAGAATCAATACATTTTACAAAACCGTTTAAACGGATCCATATGGTAGATGCAATCCAAGAAAAAACAGGTATTAAGTTCTTTGAAGTCACTTCTTTAGATGAAGCGACATCACTTGCTAAAAAACACAACATACATGTTGAAAAACATTTTGAATATGGGCATATTGTAGAAGCTTTCTTTGAACAATTTGTAGAAGATACACTGATTCAACCAACGTTTGTCTATGGACATCCAATAGAAATAAGCCCACTGGCTAAGAAAAATATAGCCGATCCTAGATTTACAGAACGTTTTGAGCTATTTATTGTAAAAAGTGAATTTGCGAATGCGTTTTCTGAACTTAATGACCCGATTGATCAAAAAGAGCGTTTCGATTCACAACAAGCGCAAAAAACACTTGGTAATGATGAGGCAAACGATGTAGATCACGACTTCTTAGAGGCATTAGAATATGGTATGCCACCTGCTGGAGGTCTTGGCATTGGTATTGATAGGCTCATTATGTTACTAACGAATACACCAAATATTCGTGATGTCATCTTATTTCCTCATTTAAAAACAAAAGAATAAAAATAAAGCCACTCTTGTGAGTGGCTTTTTTAATGTTTATTCAATAATGCCAAGTTCATCCGCAATTTCTAAATAAATATCATCGATTGGATAGAAATCAACTTTTAATCTTTTAAACATTGTATACGTTAATTCATCTAAATCTTTAAACATTTGAATGGGTATCGGTTCTTGATTGGACATTTTTTCAATGAGTTGTTTTTCAAAGTCCATCAATTGATCTAAATCTTTTTGTTCAAATTCTTCTAATCCGAGTATTTCTTGCTGAAATTCGATGGTTGATAATAACAAATTTACTTCTTTGGCGTTTTTTTCTAACAGAAGTACATCTTGTTGATAATATTTTTTTAATATTGTTTCAATTTCATCAATTTGATCGGCCAAATAATAAAATCCTGTTTGGAAAATATTCAATTCGTCTTCCGTGTAAGATAAAGAGTCTACCATCTTTGTATATAAGTGCTCAACAACATGAAACACATGTTTAAAACGCAACATTAAAGAAGACTCTTGATGAATGAGTGTTTGAAGAAAATCATGTTTATCTAATTTCCAACTCGCATATTCGTGATATACGTGTTCTTCGTTCATTTTAACCTCAAATTATGCCTTATTGACTGAACCAAATAACGTAAGTTTTGTTTTGATGACTTTTTTAATTGCTTCTGTTCCTGGTTTTAATAATTTTCTTGGGTCGAATCCTTTACCCTGTTGGTCTAAACCTTGTTCGATATATTCACGTGTCGCTTTTGCAAATGCAAGTTGACATTCCGTGTTGACGTTAATTTTAGAAACACCTAAAGAAATCGCTTTTTTAACCATGTCATCTGGAATACCAGAACCGCCGTGTAATACAAGTGGTACACCACCTGTAACATCTTGAACTTCTTTCAAGACGTCAAAGTTAAGTCCTGTCCATGATGGTGGATACATACCGTGAATATTACCAATACCAGCTGCAAACATATCCACACCAGTTGCAGCGATTTGACGACATTCTTCTGGATCTGCGATTTCACCACCACCAATGACACCATCTTCTTCACCACCAATAGATCCTACTTCTGCTTCTACAGAAACACCTTTCGCGTGGCACATAGTAACGACTTCTTTTGTTTTTGCTAAGTTTTCATCAAATGGGTAATGAGAGCCATCAAACATAATGGACGTAAACCCTGCATCTAGTGCTTTTTTTGCACCATCATAAGAACCATGATCTAAGTGGACTGCAACCGGTACTGTAACTCCTAAGAAATCATGAACTTCTTTTACCATACCCATCGCGTTTTTATAGCCACCCATATATTTTGCTGCACCTTCAGAAACACCTAAAATTACTGGTGATTGAAGCGCTTCTACTTCTTCAAGTGTAGCTTTTATCCACTCCAAGTTATTAATGTTAATTTGGGCAATACCATACCCTTCTTTGTGTGCTTTTAAAAGCATGTCGCGTGCTGAAACTAATGCCATAAGTTTAAATCTCCTTTTATCTTTTCATTTTTATTATACATTTTTTAATCGAATTTAATACAAGAAAAAAGTCTCTCAGAGACTTTTAATCTTCGTCATACATATCTTCGTAATCATCCATGATTTCGTTATAATCATCGTCATCGAAATCATCATCGAAATCAAGATCGACATCATCACCATCATCTTCATCTGTTGACTTCATAGAAATTTCTACATCAATGTATTCTTTTTCTTCTTTTATTGCTTCAATTTCTTCTTCATCTTCGATAACGTCAACGTCTTCTTCATCGTCTTCTTCTTCATTTTCTGGGACAAGCTCTTCCTCTTCTTCTTCAGAAGGCAAGGTAATATCGTCAATATTGAAATCCGTGAATTCAATATCTTCTTCTATTTCTTCTTCAATCACATCTGCTTCACCGACATAAGCGAAGCTTTCTTTATCCCACAAGTCTAAGTTATTTTCTTTTAAGTTCCATTGGTTATCACCACAAAATACAAACTTTGCACTATGTGTTAAATCTAAATAAAAAGCATTAAGCTTTTGAAAATCATTTGAATCGAAACCTTTTACTTCAAAAATATAATTGATAATATCTTGAAGCGGTGTGTCTTCATTTCTTTCTCTAATGTAGAGTTCTGCAAGCTCTAGCATAGATAATGTGTGGTTGGTTTTATTCATTCACGCCTCCTAAAAACGTTCCTATTGTACAGTAAAGATTGTGCATTTGCAAGTGTTTATGCTGACATCGCAAGTACAATGACTAAAATGACTGCAATGACAATAAAAAGCTTGAGCAATTTCTTAACAAATTGAATGGTACCTAAAACAAGAATCACAAGCAATAATATCGCACCAGGAATTTTAATAAGTTCAGGTAATGGCCGAATCACTTGATCGTAAAAATCAAGAATCAAACCATCAAAACCAATTAAATTTTGAAGAAATCCATTGATGTCTCCAAAAATATTATTGATGAAATTTAAAATTCCGCTTAATTCCATAATACCCCCTCCTTAAAAACCTTTTCTGTTTTCTACTGCTTTAGCAAGTGTTTGACTATCTGCATATTTAAAGTCTGTGCCTACAGGTAAACCATAGGCAAGTCTTGTAATTTTAATGGAATCATGAAAAAGAGAATGGAGATATCTTGCTGTGAGTTCTCCTTCAACTGTACTGTTGGTTGCAATAATCATTTCTTCATATTGCGATAAACGTTGTTGAAGTGTTTCTATATTCAAGTCTTCGTTTGTGATACCTCTTGAAAAATCAATCAAGTTCCCTAAGACATGATAATATCCACGATAGGTTTGCATCTTTTCTAATACGATGACATCTTTTGCTTCGGCAACAACCATCACGATAGGATCTCTATTCGTATCTTTACATACAAAACATGATGATTCATCCGTAATCATATGACATTTCTCACATGTTTTAATGGTTGTATACGCTTCTTCAAGATCTTTTGAAAATGATAAAACATCTTCTTTTGGCTGAGACGTGATTAAATGAAGTGCGAGTCTTTCGGCTGTTTTTTCACCAATACCGGGTAACTTTTGAAAATCCTCAATGAGTTTTTCTAAACTTTTTGGATACATTAGAATCCAAATCCACCCATGCCACCAGTAAATTGTCCCATGGTTTCTTCAGTTTCTTTTTCAATTTGTTTTAAAGCATCATTGGTTGCCATAACAATAGCATCTTGAAGTAATTCAACTTCTGATAATAAATCTGGATTAATTTCAACATCAAGAAGTTGTTTGGTGCCTTGTACAATCACGGTTACACCGCTTGCTTTTCCGTAAAATTCTTTTGATTCTAACTTTTCTTGGGCTTCTAGCATTTGTTTTTGCATTTTTTTAAGTTTATTCAGCATATTTGGGTTCATATTATTTTCCTTTCTTAACTGCTTTATCACCAAAGTACTCTTTGGCAAGATCAAGAGCCTCATCCGTTTTAACTTGTTTTTCTGTCTTATATAATTGTAGGTCACGTGAGGTTAATTTTGGTGTTTTATGCCCTTGTTTCCACAATGTGACATATTCCGCCTTCATTGCAAGCCAATCATTTTTTATTATGGCATAATAATTTTCGATGACGTTAGATTTAGCATTTAAAATATCTAATACGTCTTTTTTAATATCTTCTTCATACATTTTTAAGGCTGTATTTAAATCATCATATACCAATAACATGTGCGTTTCAGTTACAGCTTCAAGTGAGCCTTCAAATAGAAGATGTGCAGAAAACTCTTTTCCTGGTTCGTCATAGTGTTCCAGTTTATGCCAAGCAGATAACAATCGCTCTTTTTTATTTTTGTCACTGGCATATAAAATATGCTCAACATCTGATACTGTAACAAGTGCTTCTCTATCTTGTTGAGGTGGTTGAATCTGATGGTTACTGGATTCAACATTTTCAGATTTAGTCTGTGTTTCGACTTGTTTTGATTGTTTTAATTGCTCGATTTCGTACCTTAATTGTTGTATCTCTGATTCAATATCTACCGATCTTATGGCTTGATGTTCAATCATTTTAACAACAGCGAGTTCAAGATATGTTTCTTTTTGTGTTGTATATTTAATATCATATGACAAGTCATTAATAACATCTAAGAAATGATATAGTTTTTCATACGGTATATATTCTGCAATGTCTTGATAAGACCCTTTTTTATTCGTTGCTTTTTCTTTTAATATCAATGATAGAGCATTTGTAAGATCCGCAAGAATACGAGTCACTTCTTTACCTTGATTCAGTTGCGTTTTAATCATATCTAAAGCGTTTGATGTTTCTTTATTAATGATCGCATTTAATACGTTTTCCAAATCTTTGTTTGACACAGCACCCGTCACTTGATAAACGATGGTTTCCGTGATTTCATTTGCGGCAAATGCTCGAACTTGATCAAGTAAAGAAATGGAATCTCGTACGGATCCACCACCTAAAGAGGCGATGGCTGATATTGCATCTGAAGTAATATTGATGTTTTCTTTTTTACAAATATCTTTAATTTTTTTTGCAATTTTATCTTTCGCAATAAGTGTAAAATCAAAACGCTGACAACGTGATAATATCGTTTGTGGAATTTTATAAATTTCTGTTGTTGCAAGAATAAAAATAACGTGTTGAGGTGGTTCTTCAAGTGTTTTAAGTAGGGCATTAAATGCACCTGTTGTAAGCATGTGCACTTCATCAATGATATAGACTTTATACTTACCTAAACTCGGCATGAATTTTACTTTGTCTCTAATATCACGAATTTCATCAACACCGTTATTAGAAGCTGCATCGAGTTCTATGATATCTGACATATCCGACGATTTTAGTGTATGTAAGACATCACAATGATTATATGTTTCGTTTTCTTCTTGAAAACAATTAATTGCTTTTGCAAATATTTTTGCAATCGATGTTTTTCCAGTTCCACGAGGTCCACTAAACAAATATGCATGGGACGTTTGATTAAATTTAAGTGCATTCGATAACGT
>DNNX01000073.1 GCA_003497445.1 Acholeplasmataceae bacterium
GTCGGTTGGGGGTTCGAATCCCATCATCCGATCCATATTGAAAGCATAGGTTTGATACAATTGTATCAGGCCTTTTTTCATATATTGATATGGACAAAATAAGAATTAAGGTATATAAATGTTATAAACAGAGTAAAGGACTGCCTTAATCAAGCACAAAGGACTGAAAATCCTTGTGTCGGCAGTTCGATTCTGCCCGGAGCCACCACCAAAGCCATTTTAAGACCCTTTTTAAGGGTTTTTTATTTTAAAATAAAAAAAAGCCAACAAGGCTTTTTTTGATAATGTCATTATTTAATCATGTTAAGAAAATATTGATGGATCTCTTTGTTTTCTGAGAGCTCAGGATGAAAAGCTGTTACGAGTTTATTATCTTGTCTCGCAGCAATAATCTTATCATTATGTTTTGCAAGTATTTCAACATTTTTAGATGTTGAAACAATATATGGTGCGCGAATGAATACAAATTCTAAATTAGTAAGATCACCAAAATGACCTTTACATCTAAAGCTTCCTAGTTGTCTTCCATAGGCATTTTTTTTAGCTTTAATGTCCATTAAGTTCAAAAAAGATTGTGAATGATTTTCTATTTCTTTTGCAAGTAGTAATAGTCCAGCGCATGTTCCTAGAACCGGAAGCCCTTTATCGATAAGATTTATTAAGGGTTCAGTCATTTCTAAATCTTCAAGAAGCTTATACATGGTTGTGCTCTCGCCACCTGGCAAAATTATACCATCCATTGTTTGTTCTAAATCTTTTTTTTGTCTGATTTCAAAAGAATCTACATTGAGTTCTTTTAAACGATGTATATGCTCAATAAAAGCACCTTGAAGTGCTAAAACACCTATTGTCATTGTATTATATGCCACGCTCACGCATTAATAATTCGATTTCATCCTCGTTAATACCCACCATTGCTTCGCCTAAATCTTCAGAGACTTTCGCAAGAAGTTTTGAATCGTTGAAATTAGTAACAGCTTGAACAATTGCCTTGGCGCGTTTTGCAGGATCACCAGATTTAAAAATACCTGAACCAACAAAAACACCTTCTGCTCCTAATTGCATCATTAGAGCTGCATCTGCAGGAGTTGCAATACCACCAGCAGCAAAATTAACAACGGGTAATTTTCCGTTTTCATACACACTTAATAGTAAATCATAAGGTACTTTTAATTCCTTTGCCTTATCGAACAATTCATCGATATGTAAACCTTGAACCGTTCTAATTTCTCCAATGATTTTACGCATGTGAATCACTGCTTGAATCACATCGCCTGTACCAGGTTCACCTTTTGTTCGTATCATTGCAGCCCCTTCATTGATGCGACGAAGTGCTTCTCCAAGATCTTTCGCACCACAAACAAAAGGCACTTTAAAGTTTCTTTTATTAATGTGAAATTGAGGATCTGCAGGTGAAAGCACTTCAGACTCATCGATGTAGTCTATCTCTAATGCTTCTAAAATTTGTGCTTCAACAAAATGCCCGATACGAGCTTTTGCCATCACCGGTATACTCACAGCATGTTGAATGTCTTTAATTAATGTTGGATCGCTCATACGAGAGACACCGCCTGCAGCTCTTATGTCTGCTGGGATACGCTCAAGTGCCATCACCGCAACCGCACCAGCATGTTCTGCAATTCTTGCTTGTTCTGCATTAACAACATCCATAATGACGCCGCCCTTTAACATTTGTGCCAATTCTTTATTTAATTGATATCTTTGATTTTTCATAGTTTTCTCCTTTATTGACTGGATTAATTATAACAAAATCTGTATATTTTAAAAGGGACAATTTTGTTAATTTTAAAGTGGTCAGATAACTATAGATTCATGTATAATATAAGTGGTGATTACATGAAGAAAATTTTATATCAAGAAGTTTATCAAAGCATAAAAACAAAAATAACACATCAAGTATACAAATTTAATCATAAATTAAGTTCAATCAGACAATACGCAAAACAATCTGGTTACTCGACAACAACAATCGAAAGAGCATATGAACAACTTCTTATTGAAGGCTATATTTATTCGCTGCCAAGAAGTGGATTTTATGTCGCAAAAATTGATCAGTTACATCCATCTGATGTTAATCAAAAAGTTGAAGCGTACACCTTTAACTATTTTCAAAACAACCAATTCACGCATGATTTATTTGATATCAAACAATACAAATCCATTGTAAATAAAGTTTTTAATTACGAAAAAGATGCTTTATACACTGAGTTGGACATTCGAGGAGAAGAGATTCTTCGAGAAGAAATCAAGAAATATGTTTTAAAAGAAAGAGAGATTGAAGTTGATAAAGATCAAATCATCATTGGACCTGGAATTCAATACCTGCTACATATATTAATCAATATAACCACGTCAAAGAAAGTTACATATCTCAAGCCTGCTTTTGAAAAAGCAATGAGTATATTTCAATCATATAATTATGAACGCATTCCTTGTAAAGACATTGGAGAAATCACAAAAAAGAAAACCCATTTTATATATCTTTCTCCTTCTAACATTTATCCATCAGGGGAAGTGTTAAAAATACAAGACCGAACAACAATTATCAATTACGCAAACGACAGCGATGCATATATCATTGAAGATGACTATAATTTTTTATTTAAATATCACACATCAGTAATCCCGTCGATGTATTCTATTGATCAATATGATAGAGTTATTTATTTAGGTTCTTTTTCAAAAACACTTCTGCCATCGTCCAGAATTAGTTTTATGATTCTTCCTCCGAAATTATATGCGATGTTTTTACAAAAGATAACATTGTTTTCTCAGGGCGTCTCTAAATTAGAACAATATTCATTAGCCTATTTTATGAAAGAAGGCCTATTTTATCGCCATACAAAAAAATTGCTATCATTATATAAATTAAAAAACGAGACCATCATAAAAGCCTTGAATATATATAAAGAAAAAGGCCAGTATGAACTTTCCTCAAACGATTCTAACATGCATGTTGTGATTCATTTTAAAGATAAAATACAATTTGAACACATGATGACAAAATTAACACGTTTAAAACTTGGCTATTATCGCATTCCAGACACAAAAGATATTTTGTTTCCATACTCAGGATTAGAATTGAAAAACATTCCCGATCTTGTGAAAAAGCTGTTTTCATAAAAA
>DNNX01000036.1 GCA_003497445.1 Acholeplasmataceae bacterium
TTAATCAAATGACAGAATATATCTAGTTTTGAGAGATGTCTGGTGACGATGGCGAAGTGGACACACCTGTTCCCATCCCGAACACAGAAGTTAAGCACTTCAGCGCCGAAAATAGTTCTAAGGAGCGAAGATAGGACGTTGCCAGGCAAATCTTTATTTTTTTTTAAATCAACACCAGTCGTGCCTACATAGCTCAGTTGGTTAGAGCACTTGACTGTTAATCAAGGGGTCCTAGGTTCGAGTCCTAGTGTGGGCGCCATTTGACAAAAAAAGACAACCATTTGGTTGTCTATTTTTTTTGTTTTAATAATCGTAAACTGTTGAGTATGACAAGAATAGTAGAACCTTCGTGCCCAATCACACCTAAAGGTAATGCGAGATCTAAAAAGACATTAGAAATCAGTAAGGTAATAATGATAGATAATGCGAAAATAATATTTTGTGTTGTAATGACATGCATTTTTTTCGCCAATTTAAACAAATAAGGTAGGGATGATAAATCATCATTCATAATAATCATGTCTGCAGTTTCAAGGGAGACATCTGTTCCGGTACCCATGGCAACCCCTAGATTTGCTTGAGTAAGTGCTGGCGCATCATTAAGGCCATCACCAACCATCAGTACTTTTTTATTGTGTTGATTTTGTTTAATAATTTCTAATTTATCTTTCGGAAAACAGTTGGCGATATATCTTTTGATACCGACGGTATTTGCGATGTTATGAGCTGTTTCACGTTGATCTCCTGTAAGCATGAGCGTATCGACACGACACGTATTTAAATAGGAAATCATGTCAACTGCCTCTTTTCGAATGGTATCTTTTAAGGTAATAAAGGCAACTTGTTTATTGTTGGCATGAACCCATACAATCGTTTGACCTTGTTTTTGAAGATAATCTGCCCGCTTTTCTAAGTAAGGATCCGATTCAGATTCAAACCGTCCGATTTGATATAACACACCTTCATAAGTTGCTTCTAAGCCTTTACCAGGGATTTCACTGGTTTCTATTTCTAATGAAGAACTTATATAGAAATGATCGACAATCGCTTTTGCAAGAGGATGTGTTGATTGTAATTCCATATTATTAATGATGGAATTGAGAGGATATAATGGGTAATCTTTGGCGACGACAACATTTTGAACTTCAGGTTTACCGGTAGTAATGGTACCTGTTTTATCAAATATGACAAGATCAATGGTTTTAAGTATTTCTAAATAACGTCCACTTTTAATTAATATATTTTCTTTGGCTGCAGAAGATAGTGATGCAAGCATCGCTGGACTGATAGATGCAACAAGTGCACATGGACTTCCTACAACTAAGATGACAATACCTTTATAAAAGGATGTTTCTTGATCATAGATTCCAAATATCGGCGGTAGAATCATCATGGCGATTGCCATTCCAATCACGACATACACGTACCATTTTTCAAATACATCTAATTTCGTTTGAGAGGGACTTTTTTCTTTTTGAGCCTTCTCAACTAAATCAATCATTTGTTGCATTACTGAAGATTTTGGATCTTTAGTTGTTTCAATAATGACTTGAGCTTCTAAATTAATTGATCCAGCAAATACTTGATCTTTTATAAATACTTGCCGTGGCATCGATTCACCTGTAATGGCCTGTTGATCGAAAGAAGTAATACCTTTTTTAATAATACCATCTACAGGGACTTGTTCTCCAACGCGTACAACGACAAAATCCCCAATTTGTATGTCTTCAATGGGGACTTCGATAATGATATCATATTCAAGTTTGTTTGCTGTTTTAGGTGCAAGTTTTAGAAGTGCAGTTAAATTCTTTTCGCTTTGCTGTGTCGCATAAGATTCTAAGACACCAGAAACTGCAAAGATAAAGATTAAGATCGCGCCTTCGGAAAACTCTCCAACGATAAATGCACCGATTGCAGCCAAAATCATCAATATTTCAACATTTAAGCTTTTATCTTCAATGGTTGCTTTAATGCCTTCTTTAGCTTTGGCAAAACCACCGATTAAAAATGCAAATACATATAAATATTCAACTAAGTAACCTTCTCTAGGTGATGAATCTAATATGTAGGCGATAATAATGAGGATGGTTGCTACAACGACTGCAACAGCCTCTGTAATGACTGTAAATTTTTTCATGATGTATCCTTTCAAATACTATTATAACAAGTAATGATGAGATATTAGATAGAATTTCATCAGATTTGAAAAAAGGTTAAAGTAGACGGTAAGTTTTGGTATAATATGAATGAGGTGTAACGATGGAATATACATATTTAGATCATGAATTATATATAATGAAAGAAGAACATCACTATTTATTACATGTCACTTTTCCGTTATATGACACAGGTGTTGTCAATATTAATCATACATTTGTAGATCCTTCTTTAAGAGGGCAAGGTGTCGCATCAAAGATGATGCATGAGACAATGAAATTTCTTCAATCAAAAGATTTAAAAGTGGTTGCGACGTGTCCTTATGCAGTCGTTTGGTTAAAAAAACATAAAGAATATCAATCAATGATACGTCAAGATTTGATGGATCATCTAGGAACTGAGTGTGTAATATGACACCACTGTTAATTTTAGTAGCTGGAGGATCTGCATCCGGTAAAAGCACGGTCGTGTCTGAAATTGTTCATAAAGCAGGATTAGAAGATGTGTTAATCATAAGACATGATGATTATTATAAAGATCAAAGTGATGTTGCATTTGAAAAACGTTTAGATGTCAACTATGATCATCCAGATGCACTTGATAGTGACTTACTACAAGATCATTTAAGTCAATTATTAATGGGAAAATCTATTGAAAAACCACTTTATGATTTTGTTTCGTATACAAGAAAAAAAGATACAGAAGTTGTTTCTTCCAAAAAAGTGATCATAGTAGAAGGTATCCTTATTTTAAGTGATCCTCACATTAGAAAACTTTCAAATTTAAATGTCTATGTTGAATTAGATGATGATACACGTTTTATAAGACGTATGATGCGTGATTTGAATGAACGTGGTCGTTCGATTGAATCGATTGTTTCGCATTATCAAAACACCGTGAAACCAATGTTTTATAAGTTTGTTAAACCATCGAAACGTCATGCACATGTCATCATTCCGAATGATGATAAACATGATATTGCAGTCGATCTTATCGCAAGTAAAATTAAAACAGTATTAGGTAATTTATGAATATAGTGTATGTTTTTGCGATGCATGATGAAAGAAAATATGTCACAAATAACGAACAAGCATGCGTTCAAGATGGGAACGATTATTATTTAAAAACAGGCATAGGAAAAGTCAATGCAGCAGTAATGCTCACAAAATTTTTAGAACATCATGATGTTGATGCAATCATCAATATTGGGTTTGCTGGAAGTGTAACACACCATCAAGTTATGGATATGATCGTCATCGACGAAGCATATTTTCATGATGTCGATGCCACACTTTTTGGTTATCCAAAATATAAAGTACCTGGGATGCCTATCTCCTATAAAAGTGATCTTAATTTGTTAAAAAAAATGACTAAATTAGACAATATAAAAGTGTCAACACTATACACAGGGGATCAATTCATTACTCAACCGATGCCTTTTGAAGGTGTTGTGGATATGGAGGGTGCTTCTTTATATCAAGTGGCATATTTCTATCACAAACCGATCATTAGTATAAAATTAATTAGTGATGTTGTCGGTCAACATAGTTATCAAACATTTGATTTAGAAAAAGGTAGTCAAGCAATTGCAAATATGGTTCTAAAACTTAAGGAGGTTCTATGAAAAAAGTATTATTAATACTATCTCATGATGTAGAAGATGTAGAAGCTTTAGGGACACGTGCGTTATTAAGACGTGCAGGTATTGAAGTTGTTACTGCAACATTTCAAAGATCTTTATCCATAACAACAGCATTTGGTTTAATAGTGGATGTGGATGCGCATGTAGAAGAAGTCGACATTCAAACATGTGATATGCTCATCATTCCTGGTGGAAAATATGTCAAAGAAACCATTGACTTACACGATAAGATGCAAGTTCTAGCAAAAGCTTTTGATGATTTAGATAAACCGATTGCAGCCATATGTGCAGGTCCTAGATTTTTAGGTCGTGCAGGATTATTAGATGGTAAAATGTTTACTGCATTTCCTGGATCAGAAGTTGATATGCAACATGCAAAAGCTTATGTTAAAGAGAAAAAAGCACTTACAGATGGACAACTCATTACTGGTAAAAGTGCAGGATCCTTATATGAATTTGTCTTTGAAATTGTTTCATTTTTAATAAGTAAAGAACATGCACAAGCACTATTAAAACAAATCGAGTATTAAACCAAGCATTAAGCGTTTTATGGACATGTATTTGTTGACAAAAAAGAATAATTAGGTATAATAATACATGCGCCATAATGATGGCCCGTTGGAGAAATGGTTAACTCACATGCCTTTCACGCATGCATTCACGGGCTCGAATCCCGTACGGGTCACCACTATTCGTACCCATAGCTCAGCTGGATAGAGCGTTTGACTACGGATCAAAAGGTCGGGGGACAGAATCCACT
>DNNX01000016.1 GCA_003497445.1 Acholeplasmataceae bacterium
CCGAATGATTAATATCTACTTTTTTAAAGTGAAACCCTCTTAAACTCATTTCATACGCTACTTGGAATGTGGTAAGTGTCGATTGCTCATTAACCGTCAGGTAATTTTTGGCCAGTAATTCTTTAATACCATTTTTTAACGCAACTGGTCCAGCAATCATTTTTTCATAATCAAATTTATCGACACGTTTTGAAAAGTAAGCACTGTAAAATAATAGCGGATCATGAATTTTAAACCAAGCAATACGTAAAGCCATGATAACATATGCTGTTGCATGCGCTTTAGGAAACATGTACTTAATTTTCTGACAAGACCAAATATACCATTCTGGTACACCCGCAAGTCTCATCTCAGATTCATATGTGAACCAGGCACTAGGATCTTTGGAAGGTTTCCCCTTTCGAACAAATTCCATGATTTCAAATGCGCGTAATGGCTCTAGTCCAAAGTCTATTAACTGAACCATAATATCATCTCGACACCCAATAATTTTATCAATATCCACATTACCGTAAGATGTAGATCCTCTTACAAGATCTTGAGCATTTTTCAACCAAACGTCTGTCCCGTGTGATAAACCTGATACTTTTACAATTCCTGCAAATGTTTTAGGTTTAATGTCTGATAACATTTGTCTCGTAAATTGAGTGTTGAATTCGGGTATCGCAAAGGATGCAATATCACTCATGAGATCATCTTTTGATACACCAATAATATGAGTTTCATAAAACATCTTCATGACATCTTTGTCATCGAGAGGAATATCTTTTGCATCTGTAAAATTATATTTTTCAGGATAACGTTTGACATGATCCATGAAAAATTTAATCATCGTTGGATCATCATGTCCCAAAATATCAAGTTTTAATAAATTTGATTCAAATGCATGATAATCATAATGTGTTGTATACCAATCATTTTCTGTATTATTCGCAGGATATTGAATCGGTGTTACATCATAAATATCGTAGCCATCAGGAACCACAATGATGCCTCCTGGATGTTGTCCAGTAGAACGTTTGACACCTTCTATATTTTTTGCCATACGCTCAATTTGAGCTGGTCTCTTTTCTATATGATGATCTTCTAAATAGCCTTTAACATACCCAAAGGCATTTCGTTCTGCGATGGTTTGTATGGTTCCAGCACGGTAGGCTTGTTTTTCTCCTACCAACAGTTTGACGTAGTCATGTGCTTTGGATTGATATTCTCCACTGAAATTCAAATCGATATCAGGGATTTTATCGCCATTAAATCCTAAAAAAGTTTCAAAAGGAATATCATGACCGTCTTTGATTAATTTTGATTGACAAATTGGACAATTGGCGTCAGGTAAATCATATCCAGCGTAGACATTTTCAAACAAAGGTTGAAAGTCCTCTTCATTGGGTTGATATCCATAATTTTGATATTCTTCTTCTGTGAGTTTAAATGCTGTAAAATGACCTTCTTTGCATCGATAATGCGGCTTCAATGGATTTACTTCTGTAATTTTGAGTAATGTTGCAACTAAAGATGATCCTACAGATCCTCTTGATCCAACTAAATACCCTTCTTCTAAAGAATTTTTTACGAGTAAATGCGACATATAGTAGATGGAAGCAAATTGATTCTCAATGATGTTTTTCAATTCTCTATCAATACGTCTTGAAACGATTGGATGTAAGGTATTTCCATATTGTTTGATCGTTTCTTGTTTAACAAGTCTTTTAACCTCAGCCTCGATACTAGGTATTTGAATGTTTTCACTAAATGCGTCATCTTGAATTGCTAAGAGACCACTCGGGAATAATTGAATCGTATCAATATGATGATTTAATCTATGCGTTTCTTCAACGACAATGCGTTCTGCATCCACACCTAAAAAAGCAAATGCTTGTAACATTTCATTGGTTGTTCTAAAGTGAAGCTTAGGTTTCACTTGATATCTTTTTAAATCATGAATGCCTCCACCTACTTGAGGTGTAGAAATATAAATATCACGATACATGTGATCTTCAGGGTGTAAATAATGCACATCGCCTGTTGCAATCACAGGAATAGAAAGTTTCGTTGCAGTATCGACAATCTTTTTAATAGTCGCTTCAATGATTTCTTTTCCACCTTCACCAACTTGATCGATGATGTGTAAATAACTTTCAGGGGGTTGAACCTCAACATAGTCATAAAATCTCATGACTTCTTCAAGTTTTTCTGAGGATTTATTCAGTGCTGTTTCAAACACTTCTCCTTTGTAACAGCCAGATCCAATGAGCAATCCTTCTCTATACATCTCAACAATTTGTTTAGATGTTCTTGCACCTTTATGATAAAAGGTTGTAAGTGCATGCGAAACAATCTTATATAAGTTTTTAAGTCCTTTTTGTTCTTTAACTAATATATTCAAATGAAAAGGAATCATGAGTTGATAGTAATGCGCCACTTGATTCATCTTAAAGTAATCAGAAATCAAAGCATTCCCTTTTTTAATGAGTTGTTGCATCATTAATATCCAAATCTCTGCAGTAACTCTAGCATCATCTTCAGCTCTATGGTGAGCTTCTTGTTTAATCTTAAAATGTTTTGCAACAGCTTTTAAATTAAATGATTTTAATACATCAGCATAATGTAGTCTTGCAAGCATTAATGTATCTAAAAATCCTTTGTAGGTGATTTTAAGTTGATTTCTAGATGCTTTTGCTTCAATAAAATCAATATCAAATGTTGCGTTATGTGCAACCATCATCGCGCCTTCACTAAATGCTAAAAAGGATTTTAATGCATCTTCAATGAGCGGTTGACCACCAACCATCTCATCTGTGATACCCGTAAGTTCCGTTGTAAATGTAGAAAGTTTACGCTTTGGATCAATAAATTGTTGATAGGTCTCTGTAATTGTGCCATTTTTAACTTTGACGGCAGCAATTTCAATAATATCATCATGAACCACACTAAACCCAGTCGTTTCGATATCAAATACAACATATGTATGTGATTTCATATCAGAATCATTGATGTCACCATCAATAATTCTTAATTGATTTTGATCAACACAAGAGAGTTCTGTACCAAAAATGGGCTTGATTCCAGCCTTTTTTGCAGCTTTATCTAATTC
>DNNX01000019.1 GCA_003497445.1 Acholeplasmataceae bacterium
TTCTAAAGGGAGGTGCAACTTTGTTTTTAACAACTTTAATTTTGGCTTTATTTCCAATGAAATCCGTACCATTCTTTAACGCTTCTGAGCGTCTTATTTCTAATCGTACACTTGAATAAAATTTTAATGCACGTCCTCCTGGTGTTGTTTCAGGATTTCCAAACATGATACCCACTTTTTCGCGAATCTGATTGATAAAGATTGCGGTGGTATGCGTTTTAGATATAATACCAGATAGTTTTCTCATGGCTTGACTCATTAGTCTTGCTTGTAAGCCAACATGGGAATCTCCCATATCACCATTGATTTCTGCTTCTGGTACAAGCGCTGCAACAGAATCGACAACAATCATATCAATCGATCCACTTCTTACTAAAGCTTCAGCAATTTCTAATGCTTGTTCACCAGTGTCTGGTTGAGATAAGAGTAAATTGTCAATGTCGACACCTAATCTTTTTGCATATTGCGCATCCAAGGCATGTTCGGCATCAATAAAAGCAACTTGTCCACCTATTTTTTGAGAGGATGCAATCGCATGTAATGCGAGGGTCGTTTTACCAGAAGACTCTGGACCATAAATTTCTATGATACGACCTTTAGGATATCCGCCAACACCTAATGCAATATCTAAATTTAATGAACCAGAAGGAGATGCTTCCACTTTACGATCAGGTTCATCTCCTAAACGCATAATTGCGCCTTTTCCATATTGTTTTTCGATACTTTTTAATGCTTGGTCTAATGCTTGACTACGTTTATCTTTATCCATTGATGAACTCCTTAATTAATATTACTAAATTTTATGAATCTTACTTAAAACTATTCTTAAATAACGATTTATGATGGTTTATATATTCAAAGCCAGATAAAATCGTGAGAGTTACAAATATAAATATGAGTATTTGTGAAGCAATAAAAGAGAATTGTTGAAGATTTAATAAGAAAAACATAATGGCAAACATTGTCCAAGCAGTTTTATGTTTCCCTAATTTTCCAGCAGCAATGACTTCTTTTGACTCAACAGCAACAAGTCTTAAACCACTCACAATAAATTCTCTCAGAAAAATAATGACGATGACCCAAAACGGCATATCACCTAAATACATCAAGTATGTGAGTGCAGTTAGAACCAGAGCTTTGTCAGCGATTGGATCTAAAAATTTACCAAAAACAGTAATGGTATGCGTTTTGCGTGCAATATAACCATCGAAATAATCTGTAAAGGCAGAAATGAAAAATAATATCGAAATAATAAATTGTTCTACCGATAATCCTAAAAATCCAATTGCTTGATCAAATGCATTCACATAAACAACAATCACCATAATTGGAATGATCATAAATCGTGACAATGTGAGTTTATTTGCTAAGTTCATTTATATACCTCTTAACAATAATATTTTACCATAAAATTGTTTTATTTGTTGCATTTTCGGACTTGATTTGATAGAATAATTACGCGTAAATTGGAGGTGAAACAATGGCAAACATTAAACAACAAATTAAACGTAACAAAACGAACGAAAAGAGACGTTTATTCAATGCATCTTATAAATCATCAGTTCGTACTGCAATTAAAGCCGTTGAGCGTGCGGTAGAGAGTAAAGATGCCGACGCTGCTAAGTCTAACTTAGCTTTCGCTAGCAAAAAACTCGACAAAGGGCAAGCAAAAGGTATTTTTCATAAAAATTTTGTTGCTCGTAACAAATCTCAACTTGCTACACTCGTCAATGGTTTAAAATAAAAGAATGGAAATCCATTCTTTTTTTTATAATTTATGCACTAAACTTAAATCTTTTAATCCACTTCGTTGCGGCAAATATTTCACATGTGGCAGCTTAAGACCATAATAAGATCTGAACGGCGGATGCCCAACAATATTCGTATATGTCTTAATCACTTGTTCGTCTTGATTGACCATGGATTTAAATACTTCAAATGTGGCAATCACATCATCTAATGCACGATGTGTATTAGGCGTTTGTACATTGTAATATGACACTGCATCTGATAATTTATGAGGTGTTGTTGACAGATCTCTAAAAATCGTAAGTATGTCAAGTATATCGTGTTGAATGACATACTCTTTTTTGATGTTATTTTTCATAAGTGTATTATAAAAACCAAGATCAAACATTACATTATAACCAGAAATTAAGGCATCTTCTGGAATAAAACTAAAAAGTTTTTGTGCAGCAACTGTTCTTTCAATACCTTTTTCTCGCAACATACCATCTGTAATATGTGTGATTTCAATAATTTTTTGAGGGAGTGGTTTTTCATAGGAAATAAATGTTTGAAATGTTTCACATGTTGACATATCTGATGTGTGAAATTTCAATGCACCTATTTCTATAATTTCATCTTCGTTTGGTTTAAATCCAGTTGTTTCAAAATCAATAATGACGATTGTTTGATGATTCATGTATTCCTCCAGTTAAGAATAAATAGACGCCAAGAGTTTTATCAACACGTCCAGATTTTATTTTGTAATCAAGTACATTAATGTTGTCAATGGTATGTTCAATCTCTTTTGTTTGTATACTTTTTGCTTCTTTAATTAAATAATATGCTTTCCCATTTGATATGTGCATACGTTCAGATATTTGTCTTTGATTAAGACCAGCTTTTAAATATCTTTTCACATCTTCTAAATCATTAAGTTTTCTTCCTATCATTGAGAGAATACTTAGTGGATCTTCCTGTTTCACTAATAAATCTTCAAACAATTGGATTGTTTTGACTTTGTTACCTTCAATGTAGCTTTTTACAATTTCAAAAATATTATCTTCAACTGGTCTGGCAACCATTGTTTCAACATCTTCTATGTGTATTTCTTTTTCATGGTATTTATATGTTTTTAATAGTTTTAAATACTCATATATTGTCTCTTCTTGATTTTTTAATCGTTCGATAAATGCTTGTTGTGATGCAAAATCCATCTTAAATCCATCTTTCAGTAAATCTTTTTGGATGTATGTTTGTAAGCTTGCAGAAGATAAAGGTGTGATATCTTGAACATCTACAAAAAGTTCAAAAGCTTTTTTAGCGTCTGAATCATTTGGAAATTCTGATAATTGAAGAATAAGAATAACATCTTGACTATCTCTTTTTATGAACTTGATGAGTTGGGATTGAATCTCTTTGTCATCCATGAAATCATCTACATGAGTAAGTACAATTACTTTTTCGTCATAAAAGAGAGACGGCGTGATCATCTCTTCATAAATATTCAAGAAATTTGTGTCTGTACAATCATATTTAAGCACTTCTGTTGATTCTTTTATAAGTGTCTCTAACAATGATTGAATACGCATTTGAATATGAGTATTATTTTGACTGATGAATGCATAATTTTTAGATATCATATGGACATTATATCAAACTTAAGGCGGAAATGTTTCAAACTGTATGTTACCATTATGAATTGTCATTCTTATACTCCCATCTAGTGATGTTATGTAATATGGGATGCGACTCATGGTCAATATCTCAATAACTTCCGTATGCGGCATACCATATCGGTTATTTTTTGATGTACTTATGATGCCATATCTAGGTTGTAAAGCAGATACGAATGCCATGGATGTTGAGGTTTTAGATCCATGATGTCCAATTTTTAAAACATCAATTGTTTCATGAAAATATTGGAGAATCTCTCGTTCTCTTTTGATTGAGGCATCACCTGTGAATAAAATAGATGTTTCATAAAATTCTAATAATATGATTAAAGAGTCATCATTATCATTAAATAAAGATGTTTTAGGTCCAATTATGGTAATGGTCGATTCGCCACAAACAATATGATGTGGAAAGTCATAAATTGTCGAAGAATCTATGTTGGCTAATGTTTGATATGGACTTGTAATGATATATTGAATCTCCATATTTTTAACTAAACTTTCAACTTCTCTCATATGGTCTGTATCACTATGTGTCACAAATAAATAATCAATTTGGTTTCTACCATGACTATTTAAATAACGTTGAACTTTGTCAAAAGCATCAATGACAACAACACAATCCTTATCCATATATACAGATGCATCTCCTTGACCAACATCTAAAAAAATAAGTGACGGTGTTTGTGAAACAATGAAGATTTGACTCAATAATGTCAATGTTAATATCATAATCGTCATGAACTTTAACATACCGCTTTTTGAGAACTTTAAACTTCCAAAAAGAATCATCATGAGTCCAATCGAAAGAATGATCGATGAAGATTGATACGAATATATGATAAATTCCTTACGAGTGAACGCATTTAATATATCAATTAATTTATAAAACATATGTATTATGGGTTGACTTGTAATGTTTAATATAAACATAACAAGTGTTGGCATGAATATCATATACATAAAAATCGAGATAATCATTGGAAGTAACACCGTTGGTAGAACATAGAGACGACCATGAAATAAAAATAATATTGTTGAAATAAGTAGTATTACGTAATATTGCTTCGTTATAAATAACGTTTTAGAAGTAGGTGCTAAATATAAATTCAATACAATAAAAAAACTGATCAAAAAACCCATATCATAGATTTTATATGGTATAAATATTAAAATACTTATCCAGAGTATGCCCAGTAATATATATTTTGGAATAAATACTTTAAATTTATAAAGGACCATTCCAATGACTTCAATACATAGCAATCGTATCCAAGTGACCTGAAGTGGTTGCAATATAAAAAAAGGGACAATAATCAATATTTTAAGTAACTGTTTCATTTGAATTCTCTGAATGCGAAATAATGCAATCAAGAGTTGACTTAAAAAATAAATGTGAATCCCAGATAAAGAAAATAAATACCCAAACCAAGAATCGCTTATAGCATCGATTTCATTGCTATCATCAAATAAAAATGAAGAAATAAAAGGACCAATACTAGTATCATGATACATCTCTTTAAATTCATATATGACATGAGAAAAAGACCACTTTTTTTCTATTGAAATGATGTCTACATTTCTTAAGATTCCTTTTATGTTTTTACCTAAATAATACTCATATACATTGATATTTTTTGGAATTGTTTGTCTGGGATATGACTCAATAGTAGCATTAAGTAAGATTGTTGATCCAATGGATATCTCTTCATTCAAAAATAACGTATACCTAGCATTTTTAGATCTCACTATATATCTGTAAGAATATTCATATTTCAATTTCGAGATAATCGTCACTTTTTCATGATTCAATGAATGCGTTTGGTTTATATTTAATCCATAGAGCAAACCAATAAAAAAAAGAATTAACGACATCCATATTATTTTATGATATACATGCTTGAAATACTTGATATATACGTATAAAGAAATAAAGAACAATAATGGATATACGACGCTGTAAAATACAGCCAATATAATGATGATTGTAAAAAATGGATTATGACGTTGTAATAAACGGGCGAAGATTTTCAATGGTTGCAGTTCCAATATATTTCACATGGATAAGGGCATCTATCGTCTCAAAAAAGCCATGTTCTCTTCTATAAATAATAAG
>DNNX01000018.1:0-7681 GCA_003497445.1 Acholeplasmataceae bacterium
CTTCAATCCCTGTTGGAACAGAAGTTAGAATTTTAGAAATTGAAGGCGTAAAACTTATTGTCGAAACAATAGAAGTTTAAAAAAAATAAAAAGGAGAAAAAGATTATGTTAGTTACCGCAATTATTATTTTTGTAGGCATTGTACTTATATTGTTAGTCTCTAGTTTTAGACTTGTATCTCAAACAAATATGTATGTTGTCGAAAGACTAGGTGGTTACCTTACCACTTGGGATGTAGGTATTCACTTTTTAATTCCATTCGTAGATCGCGTGGTTTCTCAAGTATCTATGAAAGAGCAAATTAGAGACTTTGCACCACAACCAGTTATTACAAAAGATAACTTAACGATGCAAATTGATGCAGTTGTCTTCTTCCAAGTGACAGACCCTAAGCTTTATGCATATGGTGTAAATAATCCACTTGCAGCAATAGAAAATTTATCTGCAACAACATTACGTAACATTATTGGTGATCTTGATTTAGATCAAACATTAACATCTCGTGATCTCATCAATACTAAAATGCGTGCAATCTTAGACGAGGCCACAGATCCATGGGGCATCAAAGTCAATCGTGTTGAAGTTAAAAATATTATTCCACCGAAAGATATTCGTGAAGCATTAGAAAAACAATTACGTGCTGAACGTGAAAAACGTGAAGCAATTCTAAACGCTGAAGGTGATAAACGTGCAGCAATCTTACGTGCTGAAGGGGAAGCTGAATCTCTTGTATTACGTGCTAACGCAGCAAAACAAGAGCGAATTCTTGCTGCTGAAGGGGAAGCTGAAGCAATCTTTAAACTAAAAGAAGCTGAAAGTTTAGGTATTAAACTTATTAAAGATGCAAAAGCAGATCAAGCAGTCATTCAAATTAAAGCATTTGAAGCACTCGCAAAAGTTGCAGATGGTCAATCAACAAAAATTGTGATTCCATCTAACATCGCTGACTTATCATCACTCATTTTATCAGCTACTGAAATAGCACAATCATCTAAAGACACACCTAAGACGACGAAAGCAGTACCTAAAGCTACTAAGTAATAAAAAACCACTCTTAACAGAGTGGTTTTTTTATTGTACAGTGTCGATGATATATTGAACATCTTTTACTTCTTCAGATAAATGGTAGGCTTCTTCTAATAGCTTCAATGCATCGCTAAGTCCTTTTTGATGATGGTAAATCGTGAGCAAATCATCACCTGCCTTTACATAATCACCAACTTTTTTATGGAGCTCTATCCCTACATAATAATCAATTTGATCTTCTTTTTTTTGTCTACCAGCACCTAATAACATGGCTGCTTGACCAACTTTTAATGCTTCAATTTGATGAATATAACCTGATGCTTTTGCTTTTAGTTGAACGCTTTCAGTCGCGAAATATTCTGACATGTTCATCAACACATCACTTTCACCACCTTGATCTTCAATCATGCGTTTGAAATAAGGAAATGCAAGTCCTTTTGAAAGTGCATGTCTGCATGCATCATATGCAATATCAAAATCTTGATATAAATTAGATTGCATCAATAAATGTGCAACAAGTGTCGATGCAATATGATTAATATCTTCAGGACCTTTACCAAGAAGTGTTTGCACTGCCTCATGTATTTCATGTGCATTCCCAACATAATGACCTAGAGGCTCATCCATATTCGTGAGTACTGCAATCATTTTTTTGTTTGCAAGTTTGCCAATTTCAACCATTAATCGTGCAAGTGTTTTTGCATCTTCTGTTGTTTTCATGAATGCACCGTCACCAACTTTGACATCTAACACAATAATATCTGCACCAGATGCTAACTTTTTACTCATAATGGATGAAGCGATGAGAGGCATACTATTGACCGTTGCAGTCACATCTCTTAATGCATATAATTTTTTATCCGCAGGTGCAATATCACCTGATTGTCCAATGATGGATACATGATGATCACTTACTTGCTTTTTAAATACTTCTTTGGTTTGTTCTATATTTAATCCTTTGATACTTTCAAGTTTATCAATCGTACCTCCAGTATGACCAAGACCTCTTCCACTCATTTTTGCGAGTTTTAAACCAAAATGTGCAACCATTGGTCCAACGATAAATGATATTTTATCGCCAACACCTCCTGTAGAATGTTTATCAACTTTAATCCCTTCTATATCTGAGAGATCTAAGACATCACCAGAATCTCTCATTGCGAGTGCTAAAAAAGTGGATTCCTCATCGGTCATCCCTTGAAAGTAAATCGCCATAAGTAGTGCACTTGCTTGATAATCGGGAATATCGCCTTTAGTATAGCCTTGAATAAAAAAGCGAATCATCTCTTCACTTAATGGTTTCCCTTGTTTCTTTGTTTCAATAATTTCTATCATCGTCATATAATCACCACCATCATTGTATCATAGTAAACGAGATATGTTATAATATCTCAGGTGAAAATATATGAAAATTTATGCAATTAGACATTCATTAACACAACTCAATGAAGAAAAAAAGATTCAAGGAAGAATTGATTTACCTCTATCGTCTTATGGCACCACGCATGCTCATGATATTTTTTCAAAGTTAGATCTTTCTGTTGATGTCATGTTCGCTTCTCCATTAATTAGAGCACACCAAACTGCAATAATTGCTGCTCAATATTTACAATATGATAAACCTATTACATTAATTCAACACTTCATCGAAAGAGATTTTTCATCACTGGATTTATTGCCTGTGTCTGAAAGCAAACCTGTAGTGAGAGGTGAGGTTTCCCTTGAAGGTTATGAAAGTGATCAACATTTACTAATGCGAGTTAATAAAGGTTTATCTACAATCAAACATGACTTAAATTATCTTACAGGACTTATTGTTTGTCACGCACATGTTCTTAAAGCACTTTTAATATTAGCAGGTGAAAAAAATATAAGTTTTGCTGATACAATTATCATGCATGATGATTTACTTGAATTTGAATTAGATGCACACACTTTTAAATTTAAATCTATGAAAAAAGTAAAAAGTGACCAATAAAGGTCACTTTTTTTAATACGCTTCATTAATTTTTTGTAAGACAATTTGTGATAATGCTTGTGTCGTCATTTCTTTATATGATTCATAAGGAATTGGCTCTAAGAAAATAACTTCCCTATCCGTTTGATAAAATGGGACTCTTTGTCTAACTTTCGCATTGCCTACGATGCGAACAGGAACGATTGTTGCTTCAGATTTTATTGCAACTTTAAAAGCACCATGTTTCATATTCTCAATGAGATCATTATCACGATCTTTGGTACCACCTTCTGGAAAAATAAGCATAGATTGACCTTTTTTAATTGTCTTGATTGCTTCCATCAATCTTCTTACTGTATCACGGTTATTATCACGGTCTACCATGAAACAATGCATCGCTTGCAACCATAAACCAATTAAAGGTAACTTATAAAGACCTTTTTTTACTGCATAAGCAACGTTTCTTTGAACAATTTGTAACACAACAAATGGATCTGTATATGATTTATGATTTGCAAAAAATACTACTTTTCCTTCTTTGGGGATGTTTTCTAACCCTTTAGGAATAACCTTTAATCTTAAAATAAAATGATTTAGTGTAAATGATAAATTTCTAGTTAAATATCCAAAAAAACGATTATTAGAATCTGCTCTTTTGTAAAATGGCACCATAATACCAAAAAACAATAATACAACCACTACACCAAATAATTGTGAAAATACAATCCAAACTGGAATAAGTGCAGGCCAAATCGAGCTCAATGTAAATGCTGTTATGAATATTGAGATCAAAAAAACCGCAGTAATCATTTTTTTACCCTTTCATAATGCGTTAAGATAAGTTCCGGTTGTGTTTTGTAATCAACGAGTTTAAATGTATCCAGAGAATATTTAGGAAAAAAAGTATCCCCTACATATGGTTTTAAAACGTAGGTAATTCTCAAGTCATCGGCATAATCTAAAGCAATTTTATATATTTGTGCTCCACCAATAACTATCAAATCGTCATTGAAATTCTCAAGGAATGACTTTACATCAGAAATGATGAATGCATTTTCTATTTGTGTCTGCTTTCTTGATGCAATGTATATGTCACTAAAAGGTAATTTTCCTGAAGGAAAATACTTTAACATGGACACATATGTTTGATATCCCATAAGCGCTTTTTTATGATATGCATGTGTTTTAAAATAGTGCATATCTTCTTTGTAGTACCAAGGTAATTGTTGTCCATTTCCAATAACTTTGTTGACATCCATTGCCCACATCAATGTAATCATACTGCTACAGCACCTTTTATTGGTGGATGGGGATGATAATCAACAATTTCAATGTCTTCAAACTCAAAATCTTCTAATTCTGTGATTTCTTTATTAAGCTTTAATATTGGTAATGGTCGTATATCTCTTGTTAATTGTAATTGAAGTTGCTCCACATGGTTAGAATAAATATGCGCGTCCCCAATTGTATGAACAAATTCTCCTACTTCTAGATTCGTTACTTGTGCAACCATTTCTAATAATAGTGCATAAGATGCAATGTTAAAAGGGATACCAAGAAATATATCTCCACTTCTTTGATAAAGTTGAAGTGATAGTTTGTTGTTAGCAACATAAAATTGAATTAATGTATGACATGGCGGTAAAGACATATTATGTATTTCTGCTGGATTCCAAGCTGATAAAATCATCCTTCTGGAATTCGGTTGATGTTTGATAAGATGGATCACTTCATCTAATTGATCTACACCATTGAAATTTCGCCATTGTGCACCATAAACTGGCCCAAGATCACCATGCTTTTTTGCAAAAATGTCATCATGTTTGATTTTTTCAACAAATGTTTCTAAACTCTCACCTTGATAATCTTCGTGTTTTTTAAAATTCTCATATGGCCATTCATTCCATATTTTTACGCCATGATCCACTAAATATTTTATATTGGTATCACCTTTTATAAACCAAAGCAATTCATAAATAATCGCTTTATAAAATACTTTTTTTGTTGTTAATAATGGAAAACCTTCTGATAAATCAAAACGCATTTGATACCCAAAGGTTGAAATCGTTCCAGTTTTAGTCCGATCTTCTTTCTTATAACCATGTTTAAAGACATGTGCCACTAAATCATGATACTGCTTCATTGTGTCGCCAACTTATAAAGCGCCTCTGCATATATTGCAGTTGCAAGTAATAATTCTTCTAAGTCGATATATTCATCTGGCTGATGAATGTATGTTGGTGTATTAGGAAAATGTGCACCAAATGCCACAACATTCGGCATTGAACGGGCAAATGTCCCACCACCAATAGAGAAAGGTTTGTTTTCAGTATCATTTGTGTATTTTTGATACACTGATGTTAATGTCTCTATAAGAGGACTTTTAGGATCATTGTATAATAATGCTTTGTGATGATCAACTTCTATTGTTGATGTAATCAAAGTTGCTTTTAATGTTTGAATCACATCATCAAATACAATGCCATGAGGATATCTATAGTTTAAACTAATGTCATATTTATGATGCTGAATTGTCATGACACCAATATTATTGGTAGTTGGTCCCATTTCATCATCTTGATGATACACACCTAATTTTTTACCATATAAGTCATGAATAAAATATGTATCGTATAACTTTGTAAAGTCAGATTTTTCATTTTCAATTAAAAATTGCATTAAAAGGTCAATCGCATTGATGCCTTCATGTGGAAGAGAGCCATGTGCACTTTTCCCATGTATCTCGCAAACAATGGTGTCATTTTCGATGAATGTTCGACCTTGGTAAGCATGCACTTTTAAATACGTATTAAATAATACGTCGTAAGGTTTTTTATTTTTCAAAACAACTTTTGCGAAATCTGGCACCATGTTATCTCTGGAACCACCATTAAATTCAATAATGTCAGTATTCTCTAATATACCTTTGACTTGTATTCTAGAAATTCCTTTTTCTGCATAAATGAGTGGAAAATCAGCATCTGGAATAAAACCTGATACAGGGATTTCAGGATAAACTTCAAAATAACGATCCACACCGCGCCATGCTGTTTCTTCATCATTACCAATGATAAGTTTAATACGATGTTTTAAATCTAAATTGAGCTCTTTAAGTATTTTCATGGCATAATATACCGCCATGGTTGGACCTTTATCATCACTCGTTCCACGTCCATACATCTTTCCATCATGTATAACCGCACCATATGGATCAAACTTCCACCCATTACCAGCTGGTACAACATCTAAATGACCAATGCTTCCAATAAATGTTTCTTGTGAGCCAAATTGAATATGACCGCCATAACCATCTACATTCACGACATCAAAACCATCTTTTTTTGCTAAAGTTAAAAACCATTCAAAAGCTTTTTGAATATCCTCTCCAAATGGAGCATTTTTTCTATTAGGATCAAATGAAGTTAATTCAGATTTTAATTGAATTAAATGTTGTAAGTCTGAAATTAAAGCATTTTTTCTTTTTAAAACTTCTTGTTTAAAATCTATCATTTATGTACGCTCCTTACGCTATATTATAGCATAAATAAGGTGGAGAAATGACGAAATCACGTATCTTTTTTAGCTTTTTTTAGATGATCTTCCTTTGTATCTTTAAGGTAACTAATTCTTTCAGCGATAACCTCCATCATTGTAATGTTAGAGTCGTTGACTTCTTTTTTATATGACTGGATTCTTCCTTTTAAAGCTACCATTGTACCCTTTTGACAGTAAGACTCAATAAGGGTTGATAAACCTTCCCAAACACTACACTTTACAAAATCAGTATCATATTGTCCATCAATGTTTTTAAATGGTCTTTGAACGGCTAAATATATATTTGACACTTTCTTCCCATCATCTAATATTCTTGTTTCAACATCTTGTGTAAGTCTTCCTACCAATACAACTTGATTTAACATACATACTCCTTTTTTAATCGCATTATATAAACATAAATTCATCATGTCAAAATGTACTTTAACAGTACTATCAAGTGTCATCGATTGATTTTTATAAAAAAACAATTCAATGTCGACCATTGAATTGTTTAAAAGTACCATGATGATTAATTTTGATTAATTATTGCTAATTTTGTTATTTTTGGCGATTAGAAATGAATAAGGAAGTGTTTTTAACATATTTGCATACTGAAGGACCTCTTTATACGTGATAGCTTGCATAGCATCCATCACCTCGTAAATTGATACTCCTTTTAAAATCATTCTCATGTAATTAAACATTTTATGCTCGTGCTGATCAAGAGATAAAATATTTGAAGCAATCATAACTTTTTTAATACGATGAAATATTTTTTGATTTAAATAGTCTTTCACATCTTTTTTAATCGCATGTTCTAGTTCTTTTGCCATCACGACATATGCTTGTGTTTGGATATGTATTGCAAGGTGATTTGCACCTGAAACATGTGTCATATGAAATTGAATCGCTTGATTAATAAAGCCATTTTCTAGCCAACTTGCATACAAAGTTGAGCTATCTCCCATGAGTGCATGAAGTGTGATATACATACTTAACTGCATCTTCTGAAATTCTATTTCACTCATATGGTTAGGAAACTTAATGCCTAGCATCACTCTAGGAATTGAGATATCCATTTCGACACTTTCAAATGCCTTTACTACGCTAAATGGATCTTCTTTTATTTCCATGTATGTCTTCAAAGGTTGAAATTGGCGA
>DNNX01000018.1:7962-9739 GCA_003497445.1 Acholeplasmataceae bacterium
AGTGTGCGTAATTGATCATTTGCGATTGCATGATGAACATCTAATAATCGTTTTTTTGTGATGCTTTTTATCGAGTCTATTGTACCTAAAATATCATGTTTAATCGGGTGTGAATGAAATAAGTTATCGTAAAGTTTTTGATACAACATTGTCATGTTATCATCTAAGTCCATATTGATTTCTTCTTGAATGATACGTCGTTCATTTTCAATATTTTCTTCTGTAAAGTAAGCATGATCAAGTGTCTCCAATAACAAATCAATGCCTTTATAAAGATCTTTTGTCGCACTAAAATAATATATCATCGAATCATAAGTTGTCATGGCATTGGGATCTAATCCAAGTTCTACAAACTTAGAAAACATATCACCATGATTTGATGCAAATATTTTGTGTTCATAAAAATGAGCTGAACCAAATGGGAGTTGTAAATGTTGTTTTTCATGATCTATCATTAAATGACATGACCCAAATGGTATCCCGATTCCTGCATAAGTCGTATGGATTGCTTCATGTTTGATTGCAATGACTTTTAATCCACTTTTTGTTGTATAAGTATACATATGTTCGTCATAATTTTTTATCCATTGATACTTCATGATTGAACACCTCTTACACGGTGGATCATCACAGGTTTCAGTTGATTCGCTACATACATGATATCTTCTCTTGTCACATTTTTGATCGATGCCATACGTGCATTTAAATCATAGGTTTCTGAGTATAAATGATTGCGTAATGCACGCTCTATATAAATACTCTGTTTATCTAAGTTGGTTGTAATTTGATGAATTAAATACGCTTTTGTTTGTTCAAGTAATTCATCCGAAATCATATCATATTGAAATGATGCGATGACATCATGAATACTTTCTTGAGCGTCTTTTATACGTGCTTCATCCACACCAGTCGCAATCGATAAAATGCCATGATGACTATTAAGATATGAATAAATAGAATAACATAATCCTTTTTCTTCTCTAATCACAGTAAATAATTGACTATTGGCATGACCACCAAGCATTTCATTAAACAATTGTAAGGCTGTTCTATATGGATCATGATATCCAATATCTGTTTGATAACCAAAATGCAATATCGCTTGATGAATGGGTAGATGAATTTCGATATCCTCCATTTGGTTTACATGCAGTAAAGGATATGAAGGTTTTATTGAGCCTTTTTCATATTTTCCAAGTACACGTTTAATCATCACTTTCTCATTTTCAAAAAAAGATCCAGTTCCAAAAACAAGTGTATGCCCTTTTAAAAAAGTATCATGATAATAGCGTTGTATGTCTTCTAGTGAAGTCGAATCTATCTTTTGTATTTTCTCTTCAAGTGAATAAGCATCTACGTAATATTTTTGAATGGATGCCTCATATAAATATGTCGCATATGTTTGTTTATCATCTTTAATTGCTTGAAGTTGCTCAATAACGCGTCTTTTCTCTTCTTCAAATCTTGATGCATGATCAAATGTAGCTTGAAACACCATGGCTTCAATAAATATTAGTACTTGATACAATAAATGGTCATCATGGACAAGTTTGGGATTGATCATTTTACATCTTAAGTGATGAACTAGATGATTACCTTCTGTTGTATTATAAAATGTTATTTTTAAACCATACATGTTTTCCATTTCTTCGTTGATGGATTTTCTCGATGAAAATTTAGAATGTGCTGCTTTTAAATAGCGATTTAACAGCAGTGAAAAAACATCCATTTCTTTTTGAAATAGATGTCCGATCGTCATGTGTATTAAATAAGATTT
>DNNX01000105.1 GCA_003497445.1 Acholeplasmataceae bacterium
TTTAGTTTAAAACAAATCTTAATGGTTGCTGAAGTTAAAGTTGAAATTTCTGACACATTAAGTGCAAGTTTAAAACAATTTGAAGGACATACATGTGAACGTTGTTGGAATGTATTTGAATCATTAGAAGACGGTCATGTATGTCATAGATGTCATCGCGTACTAAAGGAGTCACTATGAATATATTAGTTGTAAATGATGACGGCTATTTAGCACCTGGATTAGAAACACTTGTAAAAGCGATGGCGCTTTTTGGAAATGTTTATGTTTCTGCACCAAAAGAAGGTCAGTCTGCAAAAAGTATGTCCATCACCATTAAGAAAAATATGCATGTATTTTATCCTGAACCTATTGTTGGTTCTAAACATATGATCGTTGTCGACGGAACGCCTGCTGATTGTGTTGGTATTGCACTCAAAGCATTTAATGTCGATTTTGATCTATGTGTTTCAGGTATTAATTACGGTCATAATGTCGCAACAGATATTTTTTATTCAGGTACCGTGGGTGCTGCCAGAGAAGCTAAGTTTTTAGGCATTCCCTCGATTGCATTTTCTGCTGCATCTGTGCCTAATTTAGAATATCTTTTTGATGAAACTGTTAAACTCATGGATGAAATGAAAGAATCTGAATTGTATTTAGGTAATTATGTATTAAACATTAACTTTCCTAAAACACATGTTGCAAAACCAATTGGTGTAAAAATTACAAAATTAGGAAAACGTCATCAACACTCAGATTTTTCTGCCTCGAAAGATGGACTTGTTTATGTTCCTAATTATGGTGTGACAAACTATTTAGAAGATGATGACAGTGATATTAAAGCGATTGATCAAGGATATGTTTCAATTACTCCATTATCATTAGATAATACTAATCACGCATCCATTAAACAAATTCTCAAAACTGAAGCTTAAGAAAGGACGTCATGGAAACATTTAGAATTCACTTTTTCAAAGAAAAATCAAGACATGTTGATATTGATTTATTGTTGAATTACTTTAGAGATGAACCTCATGTTGAAACAGAGATGGATGAGACGTCTGTGCGTTTTAAATATGAACATCCAACCATCTTTTTAGGTTATCAATATACGATAACGCCAAGATCAACTGTACCAGATATTTATCGGTTGAGTCCAAACTATTTAGATGTGAATATACACATTGATTTGCCAATTTTGATGAATCGCTATGTATTTCAACAATTTTTAAAATCAATGGACCGTTTTTGTAAAGCGTTTAAGTTGCATCCATATCATCCACTATTTGAAGATGTCATGCCATTTAAGTATGAACTACTCTCAGTAGTGTATCATATGGTGCAGTCTAAATATATCCAAAAACATCATGAAGAAATGCAATCGTATGTTTTTCTTGATGAAAAAGTGGCATATAAAATGTTTAAGTACGAAGATGATATTCTTGAATTAAAATCGTATTATCAAGATGTTTCAGTATTTGTTCCGAAATACCAGCTTCTTTATGATGGTGTTCAGCTCATTAAGGCCATTGAAATAATAGATGGTATACAAACCGTCATACCACCTGAAATTGATACGATATTTATTCGATTAAAAGATCACTCACTTATTGCATATGACTATCAAAAAATTGAGAAAAAAGTGGCACCATTATTAACAAAAGTTCCAGGAACGATTGAAGGGACCCATGTTGTATTGAAAAAAGTTTCGAATAAATTTTATAAAATTGTAAAAAAAGCACCAATTAAAAGTATCGATACTGCATTTAAATCAATAAGAAGTCGTCAAATATTAGAAAGAGAGGGATCAAATGACATCTCTTAATACATATATTGATCATACAAAATTAGGGCCAACAGTTTCATTGGAACAAATTGATCAATTGATTCAAGAAGGACTACAGTATGAATTTAAAAGCTTATGTGTGAATACGCATTTTGTATTCTATGTATCAAATAAATTAAAAGGTTCTCCCGTATTAACATGCACTGTCATTGGTTTTCCACATGGCAGTCATACAAAAGATGTAAAAGCATTTGAAACAAAAGAAGCCATTCAAGCAGGTGCCGATGAGATTGATATGGTGATCAACAACACATTTGTAAAAGCAAAAGATTACCAAAAAACATATGAAGATATAAAAGCAGTAGTCAATGCAGCAGATGGTAAAACAGTTAAAGTCATACTTGAAACATGTTATTTAACGGAAGAGGAAATCATATTTGCATGTCAATGTGCCAAAGACGCAGGCGCAAACTTTGTGAAAACATCCACAGGGTTCGGCTCTGGTGGTGCAACATTTGAACATGTGAAACTGATGAAACAAACTGTACAAGATGCTTTAGAAGTGAAAGCATCGGGCGGAATTAGAAATAGAGATGACGCTTTGAAGATGATAGAAGCTGGTGCAACAAGAATCGGCACATCCAAAGGTGTAGAAATAATGGAAAATAAGGAGATGTCTAATGCCAACACCACATATTAGTGCACGCAAAGAAGATATTGCCTCTACAGTATTAATGCCAGGAGATCCACTGAGAGCGAAATTTATTGCGGAAACATTTTTGAAAGATGCCCGTTTAGTAAATCAAGTAAGAAATATGTTTGCATACACTGGAACATTTAAAGGTAAAAAAGTGACTGTAATGGGCTCAGGAATGGGGATGCCATCGATTGGCATTTACTCATATGAGTTATTTAAATTTTATGATGTAAAACATATTATTCGGATTGGATCTTGTGGTGCATATGATTCAAGCTTAAAATTATTTGATGTCATTTTAGTCTCTAAAGCATACTCTGAATCTAGTTTTGCAAAAACAATGGGTATTTCTAATAGACATACACTTCCAGCATCAAAAACACTCAACAATAAGATTAAGCGTGCAGCAACTCGATTAAATAAAACATTACATGAAGGTATCATACATTCATCTGATGTTTTTTATCGTCTCAACCATAACGCTTATCAAGATATATTTCAAAAACATCAAACGATTGCAGTAGAAATGGAATCATTTGCATTATTTTCAAATGCAAAAGCATTAAACAAAAAAGCAGCATGTTTATTAACTGTCTCTGATTCACTTGTGAATCAAGAAGAAACCACCTCTGAACAAAGAGAAAAAGCATTTACAAACATGATGGAAATTGCATTAGAAAGCATTTAATGACATTACTGA
>DNNX01000088.1 GCA_003497445.1 Acholeplasmataceae bacterium
GTATTGATCATTACTTAGGTAAAGAAATGATTCAAAATATTATGATGTTACGTTTTGCGAATCGCATTATAGAAGATTCATGGCATAACAGAAGTATTAAAAAGATTTCCGTCTATGTGAAAGAAAAAGATGGTATTTTAGCGCGTGCTGGCTATTATGATAAAGTGGGGGCACTTCGTGATATGATGCAATCACATGTATTACAAGTTGTCTCATTACTCACGATGGATATACCTGTATCTTATTATTCAGATGATGTGAAAAATGAAAAAGTAGCAGCACTTCAAGCACTTTCAATTGATGATTCTGAAACGATTTTAGGTCAATACCAAGGCTATTTAGAAGAAGAAAATGTACCTAAAAGTTCTAAAACTGAAACATTTGTGTTTTTAAAAGGGTTTATTAACACACCACGTTTTAAAGGTGTTCCTATTTATATGATCACAGGTAAAAAATTAGATGAAAAAAATGCTTTTATTGATGTCGAATTTGAAGAAACATCAGAACAAAGAAAATGGCATTTGCCTTTATCAACGAATCGTTTACGTATCAATATTGCCCCTGAAGATGGATTTCAACTTACATTGAATGCAAAAGTACCTGGATTAAGAGAAGCTGTCCAACAAGTAAAACTTGGATATGATGTGACCAATCAAGGTGTAGGAAATTTACCAGAAGCTTATGAAAAGTTACTACTTGATATGATGGAACATCATCGAACATTATTTACAAGATGGGATGAAATTCAAGCATCTTGGCAAATTATTGACTCTGTTTTAAAACAAGAAAAATCAATCTATACATACAAAGATTATGAAGATTTGAAAGAATATATTATGAAGCAAACAGGTGAAACGCTCTTATGATTTATGATGTCACAATGCCGATTCATCCGGATATGCAAGTTTATAAAAACAAACAAGAAAAAAAACCCATCATCACGTATCAAAGACAACATTCACCTCATGATATATCAGAAACGAATGTGTTTTTACCGATGCATACGGGTACACATATGGATTTTCCTAAACATATGGACGGTAAAGGCAAAACAAGTACTGGCTTTGATGCCTCCACATTTTTTAATCAACCTGTTGTAGTGATAGATTGCTTAAATACAAAAGATCATTTAACAATGAAAGATATCGAAGGTATCTCTTTTCAAAAAGGAGATACTGTTTTTTTTAAAACAACAAATTCACTTCAAGAATCATTTTTAAATGACTTTGTATATGTCTCACTCGAACTGGCAGAAACGTTAAGTAGATTTGAATTAATTGCAGTAGGTATCGATGGCCTTGGCATTGAAAGGAATGATCCGATGCATCAAACGCATCTGACATTGATGCGTCATGATGTTTATATTATTGAAGGATTACGTTTAAAAGAAGTACCTCCAGGTAGATATCGATTTACCGCGTTACCGATACATGTTTTAGAAAGTGATGCACTCCCTTTACGTGTCCTCATTCACGATTAGACTTGCAACAAGAGATGATTTAGATGTCATCATAAAAATACGTCAAGAAGCTTCTTTACGACTTAAACATGATGGTGTCAATCAGTGGCAAGGTGAAGAACCTTCTAAAAAAACATTTTTATATGACATTGAAAAAAAATATGCTTATGTGATCGAAAAAGATCATCATATCATATCGATGGCATCTCTATGTTTAGAATTTGAATCAGCATATCAAACACTTGTTGATGATTCAGTATCGTCATTGACCATTCACAGAATTGCTGTATCCAACGAAGCATTTGGTCAGAATATCACAAATATATGGTTTGAATTTTTTGAAGAACAAGCAAAAATCCACAAGCGAAAACGCATATATATTGATACACATGCAGATAACTTTAGAATGCTAAATCTTCTTAGAAAATATCAATACCTTTATGTAGGTTTATTTGAATTTAAACATTTACCAGATCCTCAAAGATATCTCTTCATGAAAACGATTTTAAGTTGACATTATACATAATCATGTTAAAATATGGTTGATAAATTTTGAATATCAAACATTAAATAAAAAAAGTTAAGAATAGAGGCCGTTATGAAACTCTCTGAAATACAAAAAATGATCAAAGATTTTGAAAATTCCAATTTAACAGAATTAGAACTCACATTTGAAGATACAACCATTAAATTATCTAAACAACAAACACTTTCTCAACCATCACCGGTTGTGACACCATCTGCACCAGTATACAATCAACCTCAACAAGACCTTAATACTAATTTATCATCAGAAAACACCATTGTGTCACCTTTAGTAGGGACATTTTATGCAGCAAGTTCCCCTAAATCAAAACCATATGTAGAAGTCGGATCTAAGGTAAAAAAAGGAGATGTGCTTTGTTTGATCGAAGCCATGAAAATCATGAATGAGATTACTGCACCTAAAGATGGAACGATTGTAAAAACTCATGTGATGAATGGTCAAGTCGTAGGTATCGATGATGCCTTATTTGATTTGGAGTAATTAACATGGGTAAAGTTTTAATCGCGAATCGTGGTGAAATTGCAGTAAGAATCATACGTGCATGCCATGAATTAGGTTTAGAAACAGTTGCAGTGTATGCCAAATCAGATGCAGATTCAATGCATGTAAAAATGGCGAATCAAGCCATTTGTATTGGTGGAAATACATCAACTGAATCATACCTCAATAAAAATAATGTACTTAGTGCTGCCATCGCAAGTGGATGT
>DNNX01000076.1 GCA_003497445.1 Acholeplasmataceae bacterium
TGGTCCCTCTGGTTGTGGAAAATCAACATTCATACGTATTTTAAATCGTATGAATGACTTAATTCCAACATGCAAAGTTTCTGGCAGTGTCTTATATGAGAATCAAGATGCTTATGATAAGAATTTTGATGTGATTGAATTACGTTCTAAAGTAGGGATGGTTTTTCAAAAACCGAATCCTTTTCCGATGAGTATATATGACAATATTGCTTATGGTCCTAGATGTCAAGGTATTAAAGATAAAAAAATATTAGATGAAATAGTTGAAAGTTCTTTAAAAAAAGCTGCACTCTGGGATGAAGTAAGTGATCGACTCAAAAAATCTGCAATGGGTTTATCAGGTGGTCAACAACAACGCTTATGTATTGCAAGAACAATTGCAATGGAGCCTGAAGTCATTTTGATGGATGAACCAACAAGTGCACTCGATCCCATTGCAACACAAAAAATTGAGGATTTAATTGTAGAACTTAAGCAAGATTATACGATTGTTATAGTGACACATAATATGCAGCAAGCAGCAAGAATATCAGATAAAACAGCATTTTTCCTTTTAGGGGAACTTATCGAAATGGATGATACGAATAAAATATTCAATCATCCTCAAAATGAAAAAACAGAACAATATATTACAGGAAGGTTCGGTTAATAATATGCAAGTTAGAAAAACACTTGTACTCAGCATGCAAACACTAAAAAAAGAAGTGATTGATATGGCGGAGTTAACACTAGATAATATCAAAAAAGCTTTTCATGCATTTCAAGAAGCAGATCAAGTGGCTGCTAGAGACACACTAAAATTAGATGATGCAGTAGATACTGCTGAAGAGTCAATCGCGAAACATGCACTTCAAGTTATTTGGCGTGAACAACCCGTTGCTTCAGATCTTAGACTTGTGACTGGTATATTAAAAATGATTACGGATATCGAACGTATTGGTGATCATGCATGTGATGTTGCTTATATGACAACAAACATTAATGCCAAACCGAATTCACATGTGTTATCACTCGCTACGAAACTTATGAATAATTTAGTAGCGATGTATAAAATGACAATTGAAGCGCTTGAGCTTAATAATGAAGCGCTTGCTCAAAAAGTGATTGAAGAAGATGAACAAATTAACCAAGTTTATAAAGAAGCACTTTCTAAAATTACTGATATGATCAAAAAAGATCAAATCGAAGCTGAAGAAGCGGTGTATAGTCTCATGATTTTAAAATATTTAGAAAAAATTGGGGATCATGCCACCAATATTGCAGAATGGATTATTTTTACATTAACAGGTATACATAAAAAAACGGAGCTATATTAATATGAATAAAAAAGTCAAAGTTGCATATGTATGTGTACATAACTCATGCCGTAGTCAAATGGCAGAAGCCTTAACAAAACTGTATCATGATGATTTTTTTGAAGCGTATAGTGGTGGTACAGAAACACGTCCTCAAATCAATCAGGATGCTGTAAGAATCATTAAACAGCTTCATGGTGTAGATATGAATGTGACACAATCATCAAAACTCATCGATGATTTGCCAGAAGTCGATGTTGTTATTACGATGGGCTGTAATGTGGATTGCCCATGGTTACCGTGTCAATTTAGAGAAGATTGGGGATTAGATGATCCATCTCATGGTCCTGATGAAGGCTTTATTATGACAAAAAATATTATTCAAGATAAAATCAAATCGTTAAAAGAAAGAATCATAAATAAAGAGATTGACTTAAAATAAGGGTATTCAATGCCCTTTTTTGTTATGATAAACATAAGAGGTATTTAATGAAAGAAACAAAATTGTTAACAAAAGAAGTGTATCATTCTGATTTTTTAACTATCGTTGAAGATACTGTGATGACATCAGAAAATATTCAGACGAAAAGAATTGTTGTCAAACATTCTGGAGCAAGTGCCATACTACCAATCACGAAAGATAAAAAAATCGTGCTTGTAAAACAATTTCGTTATCCAATTGGAAAAATCACGATAGAAGTACCCGCAGGAAAACTTGAATTTAACGAAGATCCTTTATTATGCGCACAAAGAGAATGTGAAGAAGAAGCACACGTGAAACCTTCTACCATCGAGCATGTGATGTCTATTCACAATTGTTTAGGATATAGTGATGAAGTCATTCACTTATACATAGGTTATCATTGTGAAGAAGTCAAAAAACCTTTAGATAAAGATATGGATGAGTTTTTTGAGATTGGATACTACACAAAAAAAGAAGTGCAAGCACTTCTTAAAAATAAGATGATTACGGATGCTAAAACGATTATTTTACTTCAGCATTATTTTGCCTTGAACGCGTTTTAATAATCAGTTTGATTAGTCGTGGTTGATTGTATTTTTGAATCAAAATAAAAGGGATATTAAAGAGGATTGCATAGGCAATCATGAACCATCCTACCCATACTGGATTAAATAAAAAGAAGATGGGTGCAGGCAACATTATAAGATAGTGAGTGAATTCTGCACGCCGCGTTTCAATTAAAAATTTCTCATAATATGAGAGATTTTTTTCTTTTAAGTAGCGTTTTGAAAACCCTTCTTTAAACCATGCACCACCATCCGGTGAAAATTTTTTCCACTTATGCACATAGAAAATCTTTTTAAGAAAAAATTGTTGCATTGGTTTTTCCTTGATCTCATCAGGAATGGGTTTTTCAAAATAACGATCTGGAATCATGTTGGCAATTTTTGCAAAACCCATATGAAACACAAACCATAAAACGATATCTAAAAAAATCGTTAGCCATAAATCTAAAGTGATAAGGGGTAATGTCATACTGAGCGCCCTTTCCAAACATTATTTTTAAAAATATAAATTCTAAAAAATGAATAGATGAAGACATATAGAAAAAAGAGTGCATGTAAAGGATACATTAAGATAAGAGTTGGTTTAAAATTACCTATGTGTCGACTAAATAAATATAATTGTAACCCAAATACAACATAAATCAATATTGGCATAAGAAATGCTTCACCAGAAATCAAAGCCGTTAGAAGTATATTGATAGCTGCATAAGGAGCAGAAATCCATAAAGATAATAAAATGGCTTGGATCATTCCTATTGCGATGGCACCATTGGCGAAGTTTTTACCAAATCCAGAGAGCATGTCATGATATCCATCAGGATACATTCGAAAAGAAACAATATTTTTACCTATGATACTGCGTATGTTTTTTCCATGCTTTAAAAATGATTGTCCTAAATAAATATCTTCTAGTACTTGATTGGTAACAGAAGGATCTCTGGCAAAATCTAAGTAGTCTTTTTTAAGCATCACTTGAGTGGGTCCAAAAAAGGCACGAGGCGTCAGCTTATGTTTAAAGATAGTATATGCATTGGCTGCCATGACAACAAGTACATTAAAAAAGACAGATAAACGTTCAATCGGACGCTTCATAAAGTGATAAGGTTGTACAGATAAAGGTGTCTTAGTTTTTAAAAATATATTCAGCAATGCTTCAATACCATTTTTGTGAATGGTGGTATCTGCATCTAAAAAAATAACAATGTCACCTGATGCAGATAAGACACCTTGATCAAGTGTCCAAGGTTTACCTTTCCATGCTTTAGGTCGTTTTTTTGGTTGAATTACTTGAAAACCAAAAGACATTACAACACTTTTTGTATCATCATCAGAATGATCATCAACAACAATAATTTCCATGTCATTTTTATATGGAAGTAATGATTCAAGCAAAGGTTGAATACGTTTAGACTCATTTCTAGCAGGAATAATAATGGATATCAACAAATCTTTTGGGCGTTTAAATGCAACCGTTTTATTTGGTTTTAAAGAAAATAATAAATAAAAGCCAATCAGTATAAATATAATAGTTAAATAATAGTGAATGGGCATGTACATATCCTTTAAATGTATTGTATCATACAAAAAAAGCCTTTATGTCACCATAAAAGCTTTTTTCTTATTTTAATACATTGGCGGCATTGCTGGTGCAGGGGATTCTTTTTCGTCTTTATTTTCAGCAACTGCAGCTTCTGTTGTTATAAGGAGTGATGCAATAGAAGACGCATTCAGTATGGCACTACGTGTCACTTTCGTTGGATCGATGATCGCTTTTTCAATGAGATTAACCCATGTGCCTGTTTTTGCATCAAAACCAATTTCTTTTGGTTGTGT
The DNA here is from genome assembly GCA_003497445.1 of Acholeplasmataceae bacterium. Lineage (GTDB taxonomy): Bacteria > Bacillota_I > Bacilli_A > Acholeplasmatales > Acholeplasmataceae > UBA8290. The sequence goes on from DNNX01000076.1 coordinate 4,158, forward strand.
CCTAAAAGTTTCAAGTGTTGCTGTACCATCATATCCAGCATTTTCTGCAATGTTTTCGAGTGGTTCTGAGAGTGCATCTAAAACAGCTGTAATTCCACGCATGATATCCATGTTTTCATGTTTAAGTGTCTCTCTAAGTTCGCTTTGAATTCTAACAAGTGCCGCGCCACCACCTGGGATAATACCCTCAGCAATCGCAGCTTTTGTTGCATTCAGTGCATCTTCAATGCGCAATTTTTTTTCTTTAAGTTCAGATTCAGTTGCTGCACCTACTTTAATGACTGCAATACCATCGCTAAGTTTTGCAAGTCTTTCTTGAAGTTTTTTCTTGTCAAAATCTGATGTTGTGTTTTGTAATTGTGCTTCAATTTCTTGTTTTCTTGCTATTAGTAAAGATTGATCACCTTGGCCACTGATGAGTGTGGTTGCATCTTTTTTAATGATTGCTTTTCCTACGGTTCCGAGTTGTTCAATGGTGGTTTCGCTAAGTTTCATTTGGAGATCTTTTGAAATAAACGTTGCACCTGTTAAGATTGCAATGTCTTGAAGCATCTCTTTTTGATTGTCTCCAAATCCTGGTGCTTTTGTTGCGACAACATTAAAGGTCCCTCTTAATTTGTTTACAATTAAAGTAGAAGTGACTTCATTTTCGATGTCTTCAGCAATAAGTAGAAGTGGTTTGGATGATTTTACGACTTGTTCTAACACAGGTAAGATATCTTGAATCGTCGATATTTTTTGATCTGTCACAAAAACATAAGGGTTTTCAAATTCGATGGTCATTGTTTCTCTATTGGTAACAAAATATGGAGATGCATAGCCTTTATCATATTGCATACCTTCAACAACATCAAGTTCTGTTTCGAATCCCTTTGATTCGTCTACATTAATGACACCATTTTTTGAAACTTTATCCATTGCTCTTGCAATGATGTCACCGACTTCAGTAAACCCTGATGAAATGGTTGCAACGTTTGCAATATCTTGCGAAGTTTTTACATCTCGAGACATTTCAAGTAATTTTTCAGCAACTTTTTTACCTGCGAGATCAATGCCTTCTCTTACAAGTACAGGATTTGATCCTCTGTCTACTGCTTTAAAGCCTCTATGAATCATAGCTTGTGCAAGTACAGTTGCAGTCGTTGTTCCATCACCAGCAACAT
>DNNX01000090.1 GCA_003497445.1 Acholeplasmataceae bacterium
ACCCTGTTTTATCTGGAAATGCGATTGAGCTTATAGAAAAATCTGTATTAAAAGAAGTGTTTGTTACGGACACCATCAAAGTTGATTTAAGTCAGTCAACAAAAATTAAACAAATTTCTATCGGTAAACTTTTAGGACGCTCCATTGTTCATATCGCTGGAGACTTACCAATCAGTCAACTATTTGACCGATTAGCACAAAAGGTTAAGAAGGCCAATGACTAAACTTGTTGTTGGTTTAGGTAACCCAGGAAAAAAATACGAAAAAACCAGACATAATGCTGGTTTTATTGTTTTAAACCAATACATTAAACAACACAACATTACAATGCAGACAAAAGATAAGTTTTTAGGAGATATTGGTGTTTTTGGGACTCAAGACAACAAAACCATCTTTTTGAAACCGAATACTTATATGAATTTATCAGGACAGTCCATCTTAAAAGCCATTCAGTATTATGACATAGAGATCAAAGATATTCTTGTATTTGTGGACGATATTTATTTAGATGTAGGAACCTTAAGACTAAGAGAAAAAGGTGGACACGGCGGACAAAATGGTTTAAAAAATATCATCTCACATCTGCAAACTCAGGACTTTAAACGTGTACGTTTTGGTATTGGTGAAAATAAAAATATGCCACTAGATGCCTATGTATTATCTAATTTTTCTAAGACTGAAGAACCGACCGTTTTTGACACTGTTATTGATTGTATGGATATCATTGATCGATTCATACAAGAGGAACCCTTTGTCGATATCATGACAAGACACAATACAAAAAAATAATGACACTAAACCATATGGTAGTACATCAAGAACATATAGAAACAATCAAAACCCAGCGTCAGCAAACGCTGGTTTTTAAACATTCAACACACCCGTATAACATGTATTTGCTTCATAAATTATACGAACAAACAAAGAAAACGGTTTTTATCGTCCTACCTAATTTGTATGAAGCCCAACAGTACTACGATCACATGCAAAAAATCGTGGATTCAAACAGTATCTTATTTTATCCTGTTGATCAAACACTGACGTATTTAATGGCTTTAGGTAGTCCAGAATTTAAGACAGAACGATTGTTTACAACCTATCAATTGCTTTCCGGTAAACCATTCATTGTCATTACAACATATCAAGGTTTAACACGCACAACCTTATCTGTAGATGATTATGAAAGCGCGAAAAAAACACTCAATACCAACAAATCATATACAAGAAAAGATATCTTAAACTACTTAATTTATAACGGGTATCAAAATGTACACACTGTTGAAAAACCAGGTGATTTTTCAACAAGAGGAAGCATTATAGATTTTTACTCATTACAATATGCACACCCCGTAAGACTTGATTTTTTTGGGAAAACATTAGAAACAATTAAATTTTTTGAACTTCATACACAGCGTTCTATTGTGAAATTAGACACCATTGATATTGTTCCTGTAAATGAACTTTTTTATACGGATCAAATGAAAGACTCACTTGTTTCAAAATTAGAAAAAGATTTAAATACAGAGAACTTATCAGAAAAAGAATCAAAAAAACTCACGCAAGATATTGAAAATATTCAAGATAGAAGACACCTTGAGCAATTAGATTTGTATATTCATGCACTTTATCAAAAGCCTTCAAACATTCTAGAATTTAGTGAAGATCACTTTGTTGTGATGGTCGATGCACACAAAATGATGCTCAACGAAACACAAAAAGAGAGCGAGTTTCAAACATATAGCCATGCAATGGGTGGAAATTATTTTTTAAATATGCTAAAAGAAAGAAGTTTGGATGATATTATGAATATCGCCCAATTAAAACTTTTCACACAACATGCAGAAGGTGATGGATTTTCGCTAAACATGGAGGCCATACCGCCATATCAACAAAACATACAACTTCTTTTACATGACATCAAAACAACACCTAATATCAAAAAGATTGTCATTTCTATTCCCACACAAGCGTTAAAAGAAGTCTTTTTAGAACAAGCCAAAACATTGCTGATTCAATATCCTGTCATTTTCACAGATGATTATATGATTGGATCATTTTATGATCGAAACAACCAAACGATGTATTTAGATGAAACATCGATTTTCAATAAGCAAAAAACAATACGCTCCTCTTATCGATCTGTGATGAATCAAGCGACCAAAATACACCATTCTGATGATTTAACACTTGGAGATTATGTCGTGCATTATGATTATGGTATTGGACAGTATATTGGAATTAAAACAATGGAATTGGGATCTCAAAAAAGAGATTATTTACACTTGATTTATGCAAATGAAGAAGCTTTATATGTACCGATGGATCAAATGGATCGGGTACTAAAATACAGTCAAAAAGATACTGCAACACCAAAACTTTCAAAACTAGGCAGTAAAGTCTGGCAACAAACAAAAGCTTCTGTCAAACAAAAAATTAAAGATTTGAGTGATCGCCTTATTCAAATTTATGCCGAAAGAGAAACCGTAACAAGAAAAAGCTTTGATATCGTCAAGGATTTAGAAACAAGTTTTGCTTTAGATTTTCCATATGAACCTACGATCGATCAAGAAAAAGCAATTATAGAAACATTATATGATATGGAAGGCGACAAACCAATGGATCGTCTTATTTGTGGGGATGTTGGTTTTGGAAAAACAGAAGTGGCTTTAAGAGCTTCTTTTAGAGCGGTAACAAATGCAAAACAAGTCATTGTATTGGTTCCAACAACCGTTCTTGCAAGACAGCATTACCATACTTTTAAAGAGCGTTTTGAAAAATATGGTGCAACTGTTGGCATTTTAAGTAGATTTGTTTCTACTGAATACCAAAAAAAATACATCAATGATTTTCAAAAAGGGTTATTAGATGTTTTGGTTGGGACACATCGTGTCCTTTCAAAAGATATCATCCCTAAAGACTTAGGTTTACTTGTGGTTGATGAAGAACAACGCTTTGGTGTAGAACAAAAAGAAATTATTAGAGAAATTAAAAAGTCCGTAGACACACTTACAATGTCTGCAACACCGATTCCTAGAACACTTCAAATGTCTTTAATGGGTCTTAAAGATATGTCTATGATTGAAACACCGCCCAAAAACAGATATCCTGTTCAAACTTATTTAGTTGAAAGAAATGAAGCACTTGTAAAAGAGGCTATTGAAAGAGAAGTTGCCAGAGGAGGACAAATCTTTTACTTATTTAATCGTGTTGCAGGTATGACAGGAATGCTTCAAAAGTTAAAAAAACTTGTGCCTGAAGCAAGAATTGCATATGCGCATGGAAAACTCCATAGAGAAGAACTGGAAGCAGTATTAACAAATTTTATTGAGCACGAATATGATGTGTTAATTTCTACAACCATTATTGAAACGGGTATTGATATTCCTAATACGAACACACTTATAATTCACGATGCAGATAAGCTTGGATTGTCTCAACTATATCAAATACGTGGTCGTGTTGGAAGAAGCGATCGTATTGCATATGCTTATTTATTTTATGAACAATATTTAACGATTAACGATGAAGCAAGAAAAAGACTTCAAGCAATACAAGATTTTACAGCTTTAGGTAGCGGGTATAAAATTGCTTTGAGAGATCTTGCGATTCGTGGTGCAGGAGATATACTCGGTCAAGAACAATCTGGGTTTATCGATACGGTAGGATATGAGTTATATATGAAACTTGTTGAAGAAGCAACCACAGGTAAAAAGGTGTTTGATGACATCGATCCTAAAGATAACGAAACGTATGCAGCAAGACACGTCGATCCTAATTATGCAAATTATGACACACTTAGAATTGAAATTCACAAACGTATTGCAACCCTCCACACACTTGAAGATGTCAATCAATTAAAAGAAGAACTCATCGATCGTTTTGGTCCAATTGATATTGAATTAAGACAGTATATGTATGAGAAACTCTTTAAGAAACTCAGTCATCAATTAAAAGTGATTCAAGTGTCTCAGACACCAAACGATATTAAATTTACGTTCCACAAAGATATGTCAACTGTATATAACCACGCATCATTTTTAAAAACAGTGAAGGCATTTCACGCACCTTCAATACTTGATTTTGAAAGAGGACACATTGTCTTAAAAATGGAACACCAAAACAAAAATGAACACTGGTTATATCTAGCATCTCAACTCTTTGAAGCATTGTTACCATATACAAAGCATGTGTTATAATAAGCTTATTAAGGGGAATCTATGAAACCAATCGTTGATATTTATCAATCACTTAAACTTGATCCTAAGTTCTTTTTGCCCTTTGGTAAGTATAAAGCGAAAATAGACTTAAAAGTATTAGAGACTTTAAAAGACAAAAAAGAAGGCAAGCTCATACTTGTTACAGCGATCAATCCAACACCTGCAGGTGAAGGAAAAACAACGACATCTATCGGTCTTGCTCAAGGATTAAAATATATTGGAAAATCTCCTATTCTAGCACTTAGAGAACCATCTCTAGGACCTGTTTTTGGTTTAAAAGGTGGTGCGACAGGTGGTGGTGTATCCAGTGTCGTTCCCGAAGAAGATATTAACCTTCACTTTACGGGAGATTTACACGCAATTACAGCTGCAAATAATTTATTGTCTGCGCTTATTGATAACCATCTCTTTCAAGGTAATGAATTAGACATTCAAGAAGTAACATGGCCGCGTGTGATGGACATGAATGATAGAAACTTAAGAAAAATCCAAACCAAATTGAGAGAGGATCAATTTATTATTACAGCTGCATCAGAAGTGATGGCAGTTTTATCCTTATCTTCCGATATATTTGATTTAAAAAAACGATTAGATAACATTTTAATTGGGTATAATTCAACAAAACAACCCATCTATGTTTCTGATTTAGGCGCAAGCGATGCGATGGTCCTTCTTCTTAAAGAAGCAATGAATCCGAATTTAGTTCAAGCATTAGAAGGCGTACCAACACTTATGCATTGTGGACCATTTGCAAATATTGCACATGGATGTAATTCACTTGTAGCAACAAAACTTGGTTTGAAACTTGGAGACTATTTAGTGACAGAGGCTGGTTTTGGTGCAGATTTAGGTATGGAAAAGTTTTTACATCTTAAAATGCCACACTTAGATCATGATGTTGATGCGGTCGTTATCGTAGTAACACTTCGAGCGCTGAAGTTACACGGCAATGCAGAAAACCATTCAGAAGCAAATTTGTCTGCACTTAAATATGGCATGAAAAACCTAGAGAAACACATAGAGAATATTCAGGCATTTAATCTTCCCTTTGTTATTTCTTTGAATCACTTTGATAACGATTCTGAAGAAGAAGTGGAATATGTCTTATCTTGGGCAAAAAACAAGGGTTACCATATTGCACTTTCAAAAGGATTTAAAGAAGGTGGAAAAGGCATGCAAGATCTTGCCAATATGGTGGTAAAAATTGCTGATCAACAGTCAAATTTTAAACCGTTATATCAGCCATCACAAGACATTCAAAAAAACATAGAAGCCATTGCAACAAACATTTATGGCGCAAAAGATGTTACATTTTCAACTTCCGCATTAAAAGATATAGAAACCTATCAATCACTTGGTTGGCATTTACCAATATGTATGGCGAAAACACCATTATCTCTTTCGGGTGATGGATCGCTTAAAGGAAGACCAGAAGGATTTACGATTGAAATTACAAAAGTGCGTCCGTCCTTAGGTGCTGGATTTTTAGTCGCGCAAACAAAAGGGATTATGGTCATGCCAGGATTAAATAAAACACCACGCGCACTAAGATTTAAACTTCAAAGCGACGGCGAAGTAAGAGAGGTTGACCATGATTCTTGACGGTAAAAATACTGCAAAATTACGCAACGACATATTAAAAAACAAGATTGCTGAGGATACCAAACAATATAGAGCGCCACATCTTGCAATTATATTGGTAGGGTCTCATCCCGCAAGTTTATCATATATTAAGGGGAAACTTAGAGCAGCAGAATCAATTGGGATGAAAGCAACACTTCATCATTATCAAGAGGATGTATCATCAGAGGAGATGTATCAAAAGATAAAGGCATTAAATCATGATCAAGATGTTGATGGTATGATCTTACAACTACCATTGCCAAAACATTTAGATGAAGAGATGCTTACAAGTACAATCGATGCATCTAAAGATGCCGATGGGTTCCATGTGTTAAATCAAGGACGCATGTATCAAGGAAAACCCAATATTAAACCTGCAACACCTTATGGGATGATGCTTCTTTTAGAAGCTTATAACATTGATGTCAAAGGAAAACATGCTGTCATTGTTGGCAGAAGTAATATTGTTGGATTTCCAATTGCAAGACTTTTAATGGACATGGGTGCAACCATTACTGTATGCCATTCAAAAACCAAAGATTTAGCTTATCACACAAAACAAGCAGATATTTTAGTGGTATCTGTAGGAAGAAAACATTTAATTGATGCATCTATGGTTAAAGAAGGTGTTGTTATATTAGATGTAGGGATTAACAAAGTGGATCAAAAACTTTATGGTGATGTGAATTACGATGATGTGTATGAGAAAGCAAAGGCAATCACGCCAGTTCCTGGTGGTGTTGGTCCAATGACCATCCATGCGCTCCTTTTAAATACGTATCATTTGTATGAAAATCATGTTAAAATAATCCATAAGTGAGGTGCATATGAATATTTGGCACGATATTAAAGATGAACGCATCCAACCAGATCAGTTCATCGCATGTATCGAGATTTCAAAAGGATCTAAAAAGAAGTACGAACTTGATAAAGAAACGGGTATGATTATTCTAGATCGTATATTATTTACGTCTACACATTATCCAGCGAATTATGGATTCATTCCAAGAACACTTGCTGAAGATGGAGATCCTCTAGACGTACTTGTTTTATGTCAAGAAGACATCGAACCACTAAGTTTAGTCACATGTACACCCATAGGTGTCATTAAAATGAGAGACTCTGATGAAAATGACGAGAAGATTATTGCGATTGCGCAAGGTGATCCATCACTTGCACAATACAAAAATGTACACGAACTTCCACAACATCTCATTACTGAAATGGGACACTTTTTTGAAGTGTATAAATCTCTAGAAGGTAAAACGACATACGTCTTAGATATCGATGGACCGGATGCCGCAAGAAAAATCATTACAAAATCGATTAAAACCTACCAACAAACATTTAAAAAATAAAAGGACAACATTATGGGACGCGCATTTGAAGTTAGAAAAGTTGCGATGGGCAAAACCGCAGCTGCAAAATCAAAACTATACGCAAGATACGGTAAAGAATTACTGATGGCTGCAAAATCAGGGATTCCTGATCCCGAT
>DNNX01000013.1 GCA_003497445.1 Acholeplasmataceae bacterium
TAACCACTCGTGGTCTTTTTTAAATGAAGGGCATCATCTAAAGCTTTTGCATCTACGCCATCAATGGTAATGACCATTTCATCCTCATAATCAATCTGAGTAAATGTTTCTTTTTTTATCTTTTTAAGTTGTTGATACGTATGATGATCAAATGTTTGTGGCCATTCATAACTGGAAACGATTTTTTTTGTTTCTATGTCTGGATCATGTTCATGACCTATGATTTCTTTTACATGACCATGAATGCTCAAAGCATCAATTGAATCGATTTTAATCGACACTAAGTGACCATCCACAAGTGGAAGGTCATATGTAATTTTTAGTAATTGCTGAATATGTGTGATTGGTTGAAAATATACCATGTCACCTTGTTTATGACAACGACAAATAATCAATTTTAGTGCACGTTGAATAATCGCAACCACTTTTGCTTGAAACCCTGTATCATCCACAATAACAAAATCATCTTGCATAGCATCATTTAGATATTTTTTGTCAATATAAATATCATCTTCGGGTTGTCTTAAAAAACCGAAATCTTTTTTGATATCCATTGTACCAATGGCATGATGTTGAATTAAACATATGTTGTTTTTGGAGACATCTAAATATTCATTTGTTTGTGCAAGTTTACGGATGACAGGATCATCGGTTTCTATACAATATTGATAGCCATCGTAAATTGCTTGAAATAATTCTTTAATGTCCATTATTTAGTAAAAAGGTAAGAGTGTTATCTCTCACCTTGTCCTTTAGTTACTTTAAGTTATAAAATGTATTCAATCCTAAGTAAGTTCCTGTTGATTCGAGTTGATCTTCGATACGAATGAGTTGATTGTATTTAGCAATACGATCAGTTCTAGATGCACTACCTGTTTTGATTTGTCCTGCATTCGTTGCAACCGCAATATCTGCGATTGTCGTATCTTCAGATTCACCACTACGGTGTGAGATGACTGCTGTATATCCTGCTCTTTTAGCCATTTCAATGGCTTCAAAAGTTTCAGTTAAGGTCCCAATTTGGTTCACTTTAACTAAAATAGAGTTCCCAACATGTGATACAATCCCTTGACTTAAGCGTTTTGTGTTCGTCACAAATAAGTCATCTCCTACAAGTTGTACATCTTTACCAAGCATCTCGGTTAAATAAGCCCAACCTTCCCAATCATTTTCATCTAATCCATCTTCAATAGAAATGATTGGATATTTTTTAACAAGTTGTGCATAAAAATCTGCAAGTTCTCTAGAAGTGAATGATTTTCCACCTTCGCCAGCTAATACATATGTTTTTGATGCTTTGTCATAAAATTCAGAGGATGCAACATCCATCCCTAAATAAATATCTGCTCCAGGTTTGTAACCAGCTTTTTCAATTGCTTCCATGATGACTTGTAATGCTTCTTCGTTAGAACCTAAGTTCGGTGCAAAACCACCTTCATCACCCACACCAGTATTATAGCCTTTTGATTGAAGGACTTTTTTCAAATTATGGAAGACTTCGGCACCCATACGAATCGCTTCTTTAAATGAAGCTGCGCCTACAGGCAAAATCATAAATTCTTGGAAATCAACGTTGTTGTCCGCGTGAGATCCACCATTGATAATGTTCATCATTGGAACGGGTAATTGACGTGCATTGAATCCACCTAAATAAGTATATAATTCAACACCTAAAAAATCGGATGCTGCTCTTGCAACAGCCATAGAGACACCTAATATTGAATTCGCACCAAGTTTTGATTTATTTGGTGTTCCATCAAGCTCAATCATCGCTTGATCGATACCAACTTGGTTTGTTACATCATATCCTATAAGTTCAGGTGCAATCACTTCATTAACATTATCCACTGCTTTTAGTACACCTTTTCCTAAATAACGTGTTTTGTCTCCATCACGTAATTCAACAGCTTCGTGTTCTCCTGTTGATGCTCCACTTGGAACAATTGCACGACCAAATGCACCTGATTCTGTATATACTTCAACCTCAACGGTTGGATTTCCACGAGAATCTAAGACTTCTCTTGCATAAATATCTGTTATAAATGGCATTGTTTTTCTCCTTTATCTTTAACCTTTTATATTATACATGTTTTTCTGTTATTTTTAAATATTAATGAATCAATATTCGATATATTTTAACCTTGGCCAAATAATCAAAAATATGACCATCACACTTATCCCTTTCACGATATTAAATGGTGTATAAGAAATGATGACTGCAAATAAAAATGATTGTAATGAGTACTCTGTTTGTGCCACAAAACCAAATACATGAAATGTAAGTCTTTCGGTGAATCCGTAATACGATAGTAATAAAGGTGTTGTAATGAAAAAGTTTAAAATTATCATGAATATAGCTAATGACAACGTTATACATAATCCAAACGCAACATAATCTTTATAATTTAATTTTGCATCATCTGATGGCACTTCAATTAAGTAAGGTGTTGTTTTAATATGCCGTATTTTCGTCGCCATAAAAAAGCCTAAAATAATCGATAAAGAGGCAATCATCGAAATCATATCACCAATGATGTTTTCTGGTATAAATCCTTTAAAACTTAATCTTACAAAGGATCTCAAAACAACAACCATGAATGTGTCCTTGTAGCCCAATGTTACAAGTGCAACTAATATCGCAACTTCACTAAAATCCAACCTTAAAAATGATGCAAAGGGACCACTGATCACAAACCATGGAATTTCAAACAAACCTAAAATGATTGAAATCGCGGCTAATGCAACAATATAAACGACTCTTTTCAAGTTGAGTTTTGTACTCATGATATCCTCTAATTAAACGTCTTTTGATAACTGTATTATAACATGAATTATCATCGCTCATATACTGAAAACGTTTTAACATACATTGTTTTTAAAAACAGCTTTACAGGTGTATAATAAACACGCAGGAGGCTCACATGAAAAAAACTGTGGCATTAATCATATTAGACGGTTATGGCTTATCCGATGACATTACAGGAAATGCTGTCAAACAAGCAAAAACACCGTTTTTAGATACACTTTTTACAACGTATCCACATAACACATTAAAAACCAGTGGTGAAGCTGTAGGATTACCTGAAGGTCAAATGGGGAATAGTGAGGTCGGGCATTTAAATCTAGGTGCTGGACGTATTGTGTATCAATCTCTTACACGCATCAATAAAAGTATTAGAGATGGTGATTTTTATACGAATCAAGCATTTTTAGATGCCATCGCTTATGCCAAAAACAATCAAGGTCGAGTCCATGTTTTTGGACTCGTCAGTGATGGTGGTGTCCATGCTTACCCAACTCACATTAAAGCTTTGTTTTCATTTAAAGATACGCATGATGTTCCAATGTATTTACACGCTTTTATGGATGGTAGAGATACACCACCTCATGGAGGTAAAGACTACTTAAGAGATTTAATAGATCAAGGGATTCAAGTTGCAACCGTATCAGGAAGATACTATGCCATGGATAGAGACAACAATTGGTCACGTATTCAAGCATCTATTGATGCCATGACAATTGCAAAAGGTACTGTTTATCATGATCCTTTAGAGGGTATTCAAGCATCTTATGAACAAGGCATAACGGATGAATTTATTGTCCCATTTGTTTCTAATATTGAAGGTCAAATAAAAGAGGGTGATGCGATTATTTTTGCAAATTTTAGACCAGATCGCGCCATTCGTATCGCAACTGCATTTTCTAATCCTAGTGCTGCATCTCATTATGTCAGTCAAGGAAAACCTACATTAGATGCATCCCATATACCAAATCATTTATTTTTTGTTTCCATGATGCATTATGCAGATACAGTCAAAGGATCCATTGCTTTTCCTCTTCAATCTCTTGAAGATATTTATGGTGAAGTGATCGAACGTCACGGAATGACACAATTAAGACTTGCAGAAACTGAAAAATATCCGCATGTTACTTTTTTCTTCGATGGAGGGAAAGAACAAAGTTTTTCTGGGTCAACAAGAGTTCTAATTCAGTCACCTAAAGTTGCCACATATGACTTGAAGCCAGAAATGAGTGCCTACGAAGTAAAAGACAAGGCGGTTGAGGCGATTGCTTCAGGAACTTTTAATACAATGATATTAAATTTTGCCAATCCTGATATGGTGGGTCATACAGGTTCATTAGAAGCCACCATTAAAGCGGTTGAAGCTGTGGATGCGTGTACAAAAGCAGTTGTTGAAGCATTACAAAAACATCAAGGGATTGCCATTGTGCTTGCAGATCATGGTAATGCTGAAA
>DNNX01000006.1:0-287 GCA_003497445.1 Acholeplasmataceae bacterium
ATCATTTTAATGCCAACAAGTTTTTTTGTAGGTTGTGCTTTAAAATGCTGTATTGCTTGAGAGCCTATAAACGGATCATGTTTTACTGCAAATGATAAACCGGCTTCAATTGGATTAATCTGATCTGAGAGTTCATGACCATAAAGTGGTAAAGTTGCTTCAAATCTTAAGGTGTCTCTAGCGCCTAATCCACAAGGTGTGATACCTAGTGTTAATGCTTGATTCCATAAATCAATGATGTCTTGATGTGAGCCATAAATCTCATAACCATCTTCACCAGTATAACC
>DNNX01000006.1:451-3500 GCA_003497445.1 Acholeplasmataceae bacterium
AATTAAATTTTCTGCACTTTCATTTTGAATAGAAAGTTCAAAACCATCTTCACCAGTATAACCTGTACGAGAGATAATCAATGGATGATCATCTTTTGTGAATGTTGTGTACTCCATAAATTTTAATGGCGTATCTAAAGTGAAGAGAGATGTGCAAATTTGTTCTGCATTTGGTCCTTGTATTGCAATTTGACTGTATGCTTCTGAAACATCATTAATGTTAACGTCAAAGTTATTTTTTTGACGAAGGATCCATTCATAATCTTTCTGGGTATTACTTGCATTCACAACAAATAAAACATGTGTTGCATCCATTACATAAACCAGTAAGTCATCAATGATCATGCCATCATGATCACATAGTAAAGCATACGTCACTTTATGTGTATTTTCTGTAATCGTATTGGTTAACACATAGTTTGAAAATAGTAATGCATCATTCCCTGTAATCATGAGTTCTCCCATGTGAGAGACATCAAAGATGCCTACTGCATGTCGCACTTGTTGATGTTCATGAGTAATGCTTGAATAAAAAAGAGGCATGTCAAAACCACCAAAGTCAACCATTTTGGCATTTAAAGCAATATGATGTGCATGTAATGATGTGGTTTTCATAGAAAACTCCTTTTTGATATTATACTATTTTTTTGCTAAAATTCACATAAAACATACTGACTTTTTTGTCTTTTTAGAGTAAAATAAAACGCATAAAGGAAGTGACGTATGTTTATCAATCAGACACTAATTTTTACAAGAGAAAAAAGAGCTACGAAAAGTAATCAAACAGTCATTATTGTTCATGGTATAGCAGAACACAGTGGTCGATATGAAGAAATGATGTCCTATTTTGAAAAACAGCATATTTCTACGTTTGCATTTGACTTAAGGGGGCATGGACAAAGTGCCGGTAAAAGAGGGAAACTTTCAAATTTTAAACTCATCTTAGAAGATTTACACGGTCTTGTTACACATGTTAAAAAAACATATCCTGAAGATCAAGTGTTTTTATTAGGACATAGTTTAGGAGGGTTAATTACCCATATGTATGCAGTGACTTATCAAGATGTTGCAGGTGTGATTACTTCTGGTGCACCAACTCATTTTTTAAAAGATGTTTTACCTTTAAGAATTTTGGGTCCGAAACTGCTTTCTTGGTATGTAGTAAAAACAAATTTTGCGGATGATAAATTATCGAGAATTCCAAGTGTAGAAAAAGCATATTTAAATGATCCATTAAACTTAAAAAAAATGTATGGATCTCTAATTGGTCAAATGATGGTATCTGGTGTTAGGTATTTAAAAAAACATGTTTCAAAACATGTTGTGCCATCACTGATATTACATGGAGAAGATGATAAAATCGTGCCTAAACAAATGAGTCAAACGTTTTTTGATACGATTCCATCAGAAGATAAAACATTGAGGATTTATCCCAAAGCTTATCATGAAATATTCAATGATTTAGATAAAGAAATCTGTTTAAAAGATGCCGCGGATTGGTTACATAAAAGAAAAAGAAGTTAGGCTTCTTTTTCTTTTTGTTCTAATAAATATCCAATTTGAAGAAGTACTTTTTCTTGATGTTTTTTACCAATAAATACAAGACTTTTAATAGGTTTGTTAAAGGTTCTTGTCATAGGATAAACAAGTGATGGTTGTCCAAAAATAGGAGATTCTGGTAACCAATGCGTTGATACCAGTGCATCGAGTTGATGTGTATCCATCAATGCATCAAATATAGATGCCTTTTCTAATAAGCTTTTTCTTAAGTTTATATATTTAGGATCATCTAAATCTCCTGATGTTGCTTCGGATTGCTCAAGAAGCGTTTGACCATATTTAAGCAAACGTTCTTGATTCGTTTTATTGAATTCAATGATATCATGTAAGCTATTTGCAGCGGGATAATTGGCATGCTTCAAGTATTGATTTAAGCTTGATTTAAATTCATAAAACAAGGTGTCACTATTTGAAACAGGCTGATAATCTATGGAGAGATCCAGTGTTTGGTGTCCATTATCTTGTAATGTACCCTTAAGTTGATCAAGAACGATGTCATCTTCTTTTTTGTTTGGAAAAGAATTTAAGTTTAAGATACCCACGCGATAAGAAGTAGATATATGAGATAATTCTGATGCGATTTGTTGATGAGTTAAAACATCATATAAGTAAGTGAGATCTTCGATTGAATTTGCCATGGGTCCTGCAGTGTCTTGTGTTGGACTTATCGGAATAATGCCTTCATTGGAGATTTGTCCAAATGTTGGTCGCAGTCCAATAATCTGATTTTGATAAGCTGGTGCAATGATCGATCCGTTGGTTTCTGTACCGATTGCAATCGGTACAAAAGAAGCAGCAACTGCAACCGCAGAACCAGTAGAAGACCCTAAAGGATCGATGGATGCATCAAATGGATGCACAACTTGACCATGAAGTGAACCGTATCCTGATGGCATATTTTGATCACTCATAAAGTATGCCCATTCAGATAAATTGGCTTTTCCTAAAATGATACATCCTGCCTCTTTTAAGATTTTAATGAGTGGTGCATCGGTTTTAGGCATATAATCTTTTAATATAAATGCATTGGCAGTATTAGGCATACCTGCTACATCAATATTATCTTTTATGATAATTGGAATGCCATGTAAAGGTGACAAGACGATACCATCTTGTAAAAGTGCATCTAATCTTTTGGCTTCTTCAAGTGCGTAAGGATTTAAATATGCCACACTGTTATAGTAAATATCTTTAGATTGAATCTGATGGATACAATGCATCACAATTTCAACTGAAGTTATGGTACCTTTTTGTAAGGCATATATATATTCTTTAATCGTTTTCATTTTTTTAGAAGTGATTTCCCAGTCATTGCATCTGGTTGTTTAACATTTAATAGTTCTAATAACGTTGGTGCAACATCGCACAATGCGCCATGGTCCAGTTGATAATCATGTGAGGTAATCGCAACAGGAACTTCATTTGTTGTATGTGCTGTATGTGCACTACCATCTTCATTGATCATTTTTTCAGCATTACCATGATCTGC
>DNNX01000061.1 GCA_003497445.1 Acholeplasmataceae bacterium
ATTTGAGTTAATTTGTTTCTTGCATTTTTATATTCTACTTTGTTAAATCTTGATGTTTCTTCAACACCTAAGATGACGTTATCGATGACTGAAAAAGTCTCAACAAGTTTGAAGTGTTGATGTACCATACCTATATTTAATGCATTTGCATCATTAGGATTATGAATTGAAACGATTGAACCATCAATTTTAATCTCGCCTTCATCAGGTTGGTATAAACCAAATAAAATCGACATTAAAGTTGACTTTCCGGCCCCATTTTCGCCTAAAATAGCATGTATTTCTTGTGGATATACTTGTAAAGTCACTTGATCATTGGCGACCAAACTTCCAAAACGTTTTGTTATATTTAACATTTCTATTTTATAAGTTTTATCTGTCATCATAACTCCTTTTACTTGATAAAAAGGGGAAAGACAATGCTTTCCCCTTTTCCAAGTTACTGTTTATTGTCTTAGCTTGCTGGACTGATTTTAGCTAATAATGCAGCGGCATCATCGCCATATCCTAAAGCAGTTAAGAAATCAGTTAATTCTGCTGGTGCAAATGGAACTACAACTGTACCATCTACGATGTCTGCAAGAATTTCATTGTATTGAGCTTCAGTGAAGTTTTCAAAACGGAAGGAATCACCTAATGGTAATGCTACCGCATCTTCTGCAGCACCTAATACTAATGTTTCGCCACCTACGAAAGTGCCATCAACATAGTCTTGTAATGCTTGTTGTACAACAACACCTAATGCTTTCATTGCAGATGTAATGACTGATGGAGATTGTGCTGCTTGGTCTACATCGACACCAACAACAGATTTACCACTTGTTTCATCAGCTGCTGCCATAATAGAGTTACCAGCACCACCTGCTGCAACGTGAATGACTTCAACGCCTGCAGTATACCATGCTGCTGCTTTTGCTTTATGAGCATCATCAGGTGCAAATCCACCTAAATAGTCATAGTAAGCTGGATCGAATGCAAAATCAGTTAATCCTAATTCTTTTGCTGCATAGTAAGCACCTGCAACATAACCTAAACCAAAACGTACAACAGCTGGGACAGCAATACCACCCATGTATCCGAGTTCTCTAAAGCCTTCCATAACAGAAGCATATCCTGCTAAGAATCCAGATTCGTTTTCTTTAAATAAGATTGAACGTGTATTTGCTGCTACCTCAAATGTTGTCCAGTCTCCTGGGTGTGGTACACCATCGATTAAGACGAAGATCACATCTGGGTATGTAGCTTGTGCTGCATATACTGCTGGTTCGAATAAGAATCCAGGAGTCACAACAACTTTTGCACCTGCTGCAACTGCTAAATCAATTGCTGCAACGTATGCATCATCAGAAACTTCAGTTGGTTTGTAGTATTTGTAAGTTAAGCCATTTTCTTCAGCAAATTCTACAATCCCTTCCCAAGTCCCTTGGTTAAAAGACTTATCATCAATATCACCAGCATCCGTAATCATCGCAATCTCGTAAGTTTGAGCTTCACAAGATGCAAGTGTCACGACACCAGCAAGTAATACAAATAAAACTAAAAGCTTTTTCATTCCTTTTCCTCCTATTTTTTAGGCATATGCCTTAACATTATTTTACATATTCAATAAGTAAAAATCAAGTATATTTTATGTAAAATTTATGCGCTCTCATTCTGAGTCTTTTTCGTTTTAAATAAATTGAATATTTTATTTGGAAAAATTGCTAACCCTTCAGCGACGACTTGAGGAGTAAGAGAGGCTGCTTCTAGTAATGCTGTTTTGCGAATCGCGTTTTTAGTAAGTTCTTTAGACGTTGTAAATAAATATTCTCTTGTAACGATACCAATGCGCAAAGTTAAAAGTGCATTGGTTATCCCTTGTGTTACTGAAGATAATATCGGTTTAATTAAAGGGATTTCAGATAATGAATTAAGAGTTGATTGTGGTAACACATCTGAGATATCAAGGTTCTCTAAGCCTTCAGCGACAAGTGCTGTTGTAATTACATTAAGAGAAAGTTTGGTGAGTTGTTGATAACTTGGTCGGAATCCAGAGAGTTCAACAAGTTCTTTAATCATACGTAAATTGACATGTATAATGGTAATAAAATCTAAACGTCCATTTTGTGAAATGGCTGTGGATACCATTACCGTTTTAGCATGTTTACGCATGCGATTTCTCATTTCCTTTTTAATCGGTCCCTGATACACTTTTGATAATACTGGAATCAAAGCCTTTCCATTTGATATATTAAGCTTGATCGCTTCTTTGTATTCTTCTGGAATAAAATCATACGATAACAAACGTCTTGCACTCTGTTTTAATAGTTTTAAATTTGTTCCTTCATCAAGGGATGTTTGTATATTAAATGTTTGTTTGATTAAGATGACATACACAGGACGAATAAGTAAGACAAAGACCAATATCACAACAAGTCCATAAAATCCATAGGCAATATATGGATGTAATCCATACAGTCTTTCACCAACA
Organism: Acholeplasmataceae bacterium; assembly: GCA_003497445.1. Taxonomy (GTDB): domain Bacteria; phylum Bacillota_I; class Bacilli_A; order Acholeplasmatales; family Acholeplasmataceae; genus UBA8290. The sequence goes on from DNNX01000061.1 coordinate 2,471, forward strand.
TCAAGCACTGATGAAAGTAACATTAATAAAAATAGTAAAATAAAAATGATTTTAAAATATAAATTAATTATAGAACTATTACAATGTCGAAATACAGTAGTTTTCAATGTAGAAAAGAATGTGATTTTTACTTAAGAGGCGTATGTAAACACGGCTCAAATTGTTCATTTGCTCATTTCAAAAAAGCACGAATTAAG
>DNNX01000030.1 GCA_003497445.1 Acholeplasmataceae bacterium
TCAAAGCCTTCCATTGGAGATTCGTAAGTAAATTTTTTTTCATCAATATCATCAAGAAATCTTGGATCCCAAGTCGTATCGGTGTATCCGAATAATTTAGGATCATATCCAACTTTTCGAACTTCTTTGGCAATATTTGTAAATCGTTTATCTAGAGGTGAACCATTTCTTACAGATCGATGAATAAAAGGATACAGCCCTGTAAGCATTGTTGCTCTTGCTGGTCCGCAAGGAACAATTCCTGTAAAATGAGATTTAAATACTGTACTAGTTTTAGCAAGTTTGTCTAAATTTGGTGTAAGAGCATATTTGTGGTTCATAAAACCAAAACAATCCCATCTCCACTGATCAGCACATATAAATAAAACTGATTTTTTTGTATTACTCATTAATTTTAATAATAAAGTACAAGATATGGTGTTATCAATTAAAACAATACACAATTTATGTAAAAAATTTGTAATAAATCTAATATATTTTTTTGATAATGATTAAAAAACGTATAAAAAAAATAGACGTTTATTCTTAATTAAGGAGAAAATAATATGTTTAAAAAATTACTTTTAGCATTAATTTTTTCTACTAGCACAGTTCTATGGAGCGCAAGCTCGTTTGCTGGAGGGCATTGTACAGGCTCAACAATGAACGATGGACTAAAAGGTGGAAAATATCCTCAACAATATGAGCTTTCAGAATACGAAAGTGCTGCAGGTTGTAAAATGCAGTTTTCTGAAAATCCAAATATTACGAGTATTAATGCATCAATCCAAGGTAACAAAGGTCTTGCTGGAGTAGCAGACCGTCTACCTGCAGAACCATTAGTAGTTGTTCCTTACGACTCGATTGGATCTTATGGTGGTACTATTAACTTTTTATCCAATGCAACTGAAGCAGGTACTTCAGATATGTTGTCTACAAGACACGTAAACTTATTACGTTTCGCTGATGACCTATCAACAATTGTTCCTAACGTTGCGAAAGATTATGAGTGGAATGATGATTTCACTACATTAACTTTCATGCTGAGAAAAGGTCACAAGTGGTCAAACGGTGAACCTTTTGTAGCAAGAGATGTTGAGTTTTGGTACGAAGATATGATGATGAACCCTAAGATTAGGGAGAAACCGTATCCATACCTATTAGTTGGTGGCGAGCCAATGACTGTTGATGTAATTGATGACCAAACAGTAAGGTTTAATTTGCCTTCACCGTTCCCTGGTCTTACAGCTACTATTGCATGGTCATATAACCAGTTCTTCCTACCTTCACATTTCCTAACTCAGTTTCATCCTGAGCTAGACTCTAATGCAGATGCAAATGCACAAGCATTAGGTTTTGAAGATGGTTGGGATGCACTAGCTGCATACTATGGGAACTCTGGTTGGACTGATACTCCAACACCAATGCTAAGAAATCCAAACTTAGTTGGTGGTTTAGAGTACGCTGCTTATCCATCATTAGAAGCTTACATGACAATTGAAGATACGACTGAAGGTCGTGTATATGCTGCTAACCCTTATTTCCACCAAGTTGATACTGCTGGAAATCAACTTCCATATATTGATTATCAAAATGAAAGATATATCAATGAAAACGAAATCAGATTGTTAAAACTGGTTAATGGTGAAGTTGATTACAAATCTCAATCAGTACAACTTGAGTCTGCACCACAACTATTAGATGGAGCAGAGTCTGGTGGATATAGCATTCAAATCAACCCAGGTTGTGGCGCTGCTTTATTCAGCTTCAACGTAAATCATCCAGATGATGCTAAACGTGCTGTTTATGGTGATATCCGTTTCCGTCAAGCAATGTCAATTGCGATGAATAGAGACGAGATTAATGATGTTGCATATTATGGTCTAGGAAAAGTGGAACAGTTTGTTGGTTTTTCACCAGCACCTGATTTCGTTCCAGAAGATATCAAAATGCATATGACACAATATGATCCTGCTGGTGCTAATGCACTTCTTGATGAAGTAGGCTTAAAAGATGTTGATGGCGATGGTTTTAGAGAACTTCCTAATGGAGATGCTCTAGCTATCAATATTGATTACGCTACTCAAGGTATTGGTGGAGTTGAAGTTGAACTTGTTGCAAGATACTTTAATGAAGTTGGTGTAAAAACAACTTTCAAAGAAGTAACTCCAGATGAGTATCGTGGTTCGCAAGCTGCTAACCAACTTGATGTTCACGTTTGGGACAAAGGTCAACCTCTAGCGATTGTTGCTGGTAACCCTGAAACATTTAAACCACCGTTTGGTAACTACTTTAACCATACGCAAGGTTTACAATGGGCAGCTTACATTGACAGTAACGGATCTGAAGGTATCGAACCTCCTCAATGGGTTTATGACCTAAGTGATGGAATCGATCAATTCCAGTCTTATGCTTTAGGAACTCCTGAGTCTAACGAATGGGGTCAAAAAATTGCAACAATGTTAACAGAGCAAAGCTTGTTAATTGGAACGGTTAAAGCACCTTTCCCAACTTATCATAGAAATGCA
>DNNX01000034.1:0-4604 GCA_003497445.1 Acholeplasmataceae bacterium
AGTTTCAAATTATTACCATTCTCTCCAGAAGAAATGTCTGGAACATATGCAATTGATCCTAGAACACTAGTTGTTAAAACAAGTTCAGCAGTTGCATCACCTTACGCTGAAGCTGAAAACGATGAAGAACGTGTTGCAGCTGAAGCTTTAATTACTAGTTGGTTTGAAATTAAAGAAGATTTAGGTAATGGACAATACGGAGAAGCTTTAGAAATTGAACGTGTTGACTTTGGTAAAACTAATACAACTTTAAATACCTTTGTAATTGCATTGGCAGAAGGTAGTGAATTAGATAATACTAAAGATTACGAAGTATTCTTTGATACAATGTATCCACAAGATTTAGAAACTGCAAAAGAAGTTACCGTAACCTTAAATGTTACAGTTCCTGAAAATACACCTTCAGATGCAGTGATTAGTTTAGGTGCTTCATTTGGTGGTTGGTCACCTGATAATGCTGCATGGGCTGCAACAAAACAATCTGATGGCACATATTCAATTACATTTACAATTAGTGTCACTGCTGCTTACTCAACTCATGAGTATAAATGGACACAAGGTTCATGGGCAATTGGTGAAAACTTAGCTTCAGGTAACAGATCATTTGTATTATCTAATGATATGGATTCCGTAGAATTTGATGATGTCGTATTAGCTTGGGATAATGATGCTGATGCTGCAGACACAAAATATGCTGCAACATCTAGAACAGTTTTCGTACCTACAAATGCTTCTGCATCATTAGCATTAGATTTAGATACTGAAGCGCCTGTATTAACATTCGTTTCTCCTTTATCATTCGTTGGTAAAGAAGCAGCTGATAGAATTATTGAAGTACCTTGGGGACAACCATTTGATCAATCATTATTCCCACGTTATTCTGTAACAGATAACCGTGATGGTGATATTACATCATTTGTGTTCGTACCAAAAGGTGAAATGTCAGTACTAAACACAGCTGAAGAAGGCGACTATGTGATTATGTTACAAGTTGAAGATAAATGGGGTAATGTTACTCAAGAAACATTTATCTTTAGAGTCGTGAAAGGCGAATAAGGAGGATAAATCATGAAAAAAATTATATTATTATTTATTGCTTTAGCATCCGTATTCACATTAGCAGCTTGTGGTGAAACAGTTGAAAATAATGGTGAAATAATAGACTTTGGTGATATTCTAGTACCTTCAACTTCTATTCGTGTATGGATGGATGATGAAAATGGCGAATATATGGCTGCAGTCATTGAAGAGTTTAATAAAGTGTATCCAAATATCGTCGTTGAATTCCAACACATGGGTTCAGTAGATGCACGTGAATTGTTAAAAACATTTGGACCTTCTGGTAATGGTGCAGATATCTTCCAATTTCCTCATGATCAACTTGCACAAGCAGTCTTAGAAGATTTAGTATTACCTTTACCAAATAGTTTAAAAACATCATTAGAAGGTCGTTCAAATCAACTTGGTTTAGATATTGCGACATTATCTTATGATGAAACAAATGGTTCATTTGATCCTACATCTGCAAATGCTGTAGAAAGCTTATTTGCAGTACCGCTATCATTAGAATCTGTTGGGTTATTCTACAATAAAGATTTAGTAGATACACCTGCAACAACAATGGAAGCCTTACTTGCAGCTGGTGCAACTTGGAATGCAGCATTAACATTAGATGAAACTGATGATCCTGTAAGAACAAATGCAGAAGCTGGTTATTTCTACTTAGGAACAACTTCTCATTGGGCAGATTCATACTTTATGCAACCATTTTATAGTGCATTTGGATTTACTCCATTTGGACCAAACTTAGATGATCCAAGTGCAGTAGGATATGCAAACGCTGTTAATGCATTAACATTCTTTGAAAATGATCTTAAACCAGTTGTTACTGGATCAGGACAAACAGATTCAACAAGTGGTGCAGCAAACTTTGAAGCTGGTAACATTCCTTATGTTATTGGTGGACCATGGAACCATGAAGCATTCTTAAATGCAAGTGTTAACTATGGTGTTGCGCCAATGCCTACAATTAATGGTCAAGCAATGAACACATTTGCTGGTGCAATGATGGCAGCAGTTTACAAATATTCAGACAATTCAGAAGATGCAATTAAATTTGTTGAATTCTTAACAACTGACATTGCAATGGAACTTATGTATGAATATAAAACAAAACTTCCAGCATTAGAAAGTGATTTATTACCTAATATCGCTGGTGTTGCTGAAGATGAATTGTTACTAGCAATGGCAGAACAATTAAAAACTTCAGTACCAATGCCTACGATTCCTCAAGTAACGTACTACTGGGGACCAGGTGAAACAATGATTAAAGATGTATGGAATAATGATGTTGATCCTGCAACTGCAGCAGCAACAGCTGAACAATCATATCGCGTACGTTCTGGTTTAGCAAATCAATAACTATTGATTTAAAGAATTTTGATATACTTAAATATGAAGGCGGCAATTACGCATTGCCGCCTCATATTTAGTTTATAAGGAGCATGAATGAAAGCATTAAGTACAATCAAAGCAATTTTATCAGCAGTTATTTGGGGTTCAGGACAATTACTGAACCGTCAATACATTAAGGCTTTATTCTTTTTCATTATTTTTGTCGGATTCGTAGGAACAGAGTTATTCACAAGTTCTTATTTTGAAGAAACCTCTGCATATACAAAACTCGTTGGAGATGATTTAACGGATACTTGGTATCAAGATAATTTATATGCACGTTACTTTAACATAAAAAATGATAATAACACGCGTGCGAATGGATTTGGATCAGAAGGTTATGACCCTTTTGAGACATTTTTACGGTCATTAAATATTCCTGAAAATGCAACTGATAAAGTAACACTTTCTTCTATCAATGAAGAGAATATGCTTCAGTTTATTGCAGATGATCTCAAAGAAGCAAACCTTCCTACAGTAACAAATCTAAGTAATAATCAAAGTGTATTAGCAAAAGACTTTGATTTGACAACAGGGACACTTATCGAAAGAAGAGGAATTCTTTATTTTGATGAGAATGAAAATTATTATATTGAAAGAAATGTTGAATTAGAAGACGGAAGTAATCAAAAAGAATTTGTAAAAACAACCATGCTCTATGGTGGTCTCGATGAAAGTGATATTTTACTTTCAAATGAAGGACTCACGAAATTTGAAAAATTAAATGAAATTTATAATGTGGATGGCACATTTTATTTACGTGTAAAAATTGATGGCAACTTTAGATTTATTGATATATTAAATCAATCTGTTGTAGATTCAATTGAGATGGATAATAACAAAGTTGAATTAGAAGGTCCAATGTATGTCATCGATGACACATTCTATGAATACTATGAAGCAGGGATGATTTATTTATCTCAACGCCTACAATACAAAGAAACACCATTTACAAGAATATTTAGACAAGCATTATACTATGATTACAGTGCAGATCATTTAGATTATTCAAACGCTGATTTTAATCGTATCATGGTGCGTTTATACTTAAATTTAAATCTAGAACTTAAAGAGGCTTTTGAAACACAATATAATAATTTCTTTTATGATAAAGCTGGGTTCTTTATAAGAAGTTATTGGTCAGTAGGGACATTAGGCATTGCACAAAAAGTCAATTTCACAAATCACATGTCATTAGCAGAAGCAGTTGCTGGACAAGGATTAAGTGAAAGAGAGTTTTCTTTATTTACAACACCTGGTTTTCAGTTGAGTGAAAACATACCGATGCAAGGACACGTCTCAACGATGATTCTTCTTGAGGGTCTTATAGGAGTGATCTCATCACTATTCTTCTTTATCTTTATGATTTGGGGTATTGTCGATGCGTATCGTGTCAGTGAACAGAAACGTAAAGCAGAAATCGTTTTAAAAGATGTTGATTATTTTAAAGATGTGTATGAACGTAGTTATGAATATATCATTTTATCACCAGCTATGTTTGTGCTCGCATTTATCTCAATTATGCCAATTGTATTTGGTTTTATGATTGCTTTTACCGATATTGCTGGTAATGAATCCATGTTAGATAATTTTGATTATGTTGGATTTAGAAACTTTATTGCGATTTTTGATTTTTCTTCAGGTCTTGGACAATCCTTTGGACAAGCATTCTGGAGAGTGTTAGGTTGGACAGTTGTATGGGCAATATTATCAACTGCAACCGTCTTTTTTGGTGGTTTTTTCCAAGCCCTCATTTTAAATAGTGAAAAAGTTGTCTTTAGAAAATTTTGGAGAACTTTATTTATTTTACCTTGGGCGATTCCAGCATTGTTGTCTCAAATGGTATTTTCGGTTATGTTCAAAGAATTAGGGTTTATTAATCAGTTTTTAAAAGATTTAGGAGTCTATGATTTACTCTTTGATTTAGGCATGTTAGGTGTCAACTATGAAAGTCTTTCTGGTATTAGAACATTATTTTATTTAGGACTGGATAATATACAATGGTTTACGAATCCATTTAATACAACCTTTGTTAGAGGCAGTATTATTATGATCAATATTTGGTTAGGATTTCCCTATTTCATGGCATTAATGACGGGTGTCATGACGGCAATAGATAAAACGTTGTATGAAGCAGCAGATATTGATGG
>DNNX01000034.1:4926-6152 GCA_003497445.1 Acholeplasmataceae bacterium
TCTGGAAACTTCAATAATTTTGGTGTTATTTACTTCATTACCGGTGGTGGTCCAAATGATGGAAAACCTTCCCTTGGGTTTGCTGGAGATACAGACATATTAATTTCGTGGATGTATAAATTAACGGTGGATTATAGTATTTATAATATGGCCTCAGTATTCTCAGTCTTAATTTTCTTATTTGTGGGTTCAGTGACTGCATGGAATTTATCTAGAACCCGCGCGTTCCAGGAGGATTAATCATGTTATTCTTACAACTATTAACTGCCTTTCTTGTTTTACTTGTGATATTTGTCCACCAATCAACTGTTTATGAATATGCAAGAAGAAAAGGTTATGAAGGGATTAAACCTGGACTCATTGGACTTATTCCGATTTATGGTTTGATTCATTATCAAAAAGCACAGAAAAAAAGAAACGTTTCTGATTCAGGTTTAAAAGAAGTTTTTAAATTGAATCATATGTTTCAACGAGTTTTACTCTATATTGAAATTGTCTTAGTTGCAGCAGTTGTAATTGTTCCGGTTATATATATTTTCGGGTTAGCCTTTTCAAATATTAGATCTGATATTCCAAATCAAATTTGGCCAGAAAATCCAAATTTTGAAGCCTTTAATTATTTATTTACAGAGACAAAATTTACCACTTGGTATTGGAATACATTATCAATTGCGTTAATTAATATGTTTATTGGTACCGTGTTAATTACTGGCGCAGCATATGTCTTTGCTAGATTTAGTTTCAAAGGAAAACGTGCTGGCTTACTTGGAATATTGGTACTACAAGCATTTCCTTCTTTTATGGGTTTAATTGCAATGTATGTACTATTTTGGAGATTTGGATTGCTAGGACAACCTAGAGCACTTTCGATTCTTTATATCGGTGGTTCTATTCCAGGGAATTTATGGCTCATTAAAGGCTTCTTACAACAAATCCCTAAAGATCTGGATGAATCTGCCATGATTGATGGTGCAAATAAATTCCAAATATTTTGGCACATTATCTTACCACTTTCTGTTCCGATTTTAACTTTCGTGGCGGTTACAATGTTTATGGGTCCATGGATGGATTATATCTTACCAGGGGATTTATTAAATTATTATCCTCAAAATGCACCAGCAGGTTATGATGTTACAAATCAATGGACACTAGCAGTAGGGTTATTTAAGTTCATCACTGACTTAAATTATATTCATTATTCAGCCTTTGCAGCAGGTGCATTACTG
>DNNX01000080.1 GCA_003497445.1 Acholeplasmataceae bacterium
ATAACTTTCATCTTGGTGAAGTTGTTTTTCACTTGCTTCTGTAGACCATAATCTTAAACGCGTCGCAACACCGTTTTGGTCACCCGCAATATACATATCATAAGGTACAGCTTTTACCCAAATTGGATTTTTAAGCTGTGTATGTTCAACATATCCATAATAAGGAATGTCAATGGCTTCTTCTAATTTTTTTTCTTCCCAAATATAAGGTTTATCTAACCATGGATCCGCGTATTCTTTTTGTTTAAAATTTTCAATTGTTTGAACAAAGAAACCTTTTGAATAGCGAATGCTGTTTCCATATAATGGTAATTTTAACGCCGCTGCAGAATCTAAAAAGCAAGCAGCTAATCGACCTAAACCACCATTACCCAAACCTGCGTCAGTTTCAAAATCTTCCACTTCATTAATATCTAAACCATGTGCATGAAAAAGTGCTTTAACATCATCGTATATGCCTAAACTATATAAATTATTGGTAATCATACGTCCCATTAAAAATTCCATTGAAAAATAAATGGTCTTTTTTAGTTGTTGATCTTGAATGGTTTGTTGCGTTGTTTCATGTAATGATTTTAATTGTGCTTGAATGAGAATTGCAAGAGCAATATATCTTTGTTCTAAATTTGAGGATGTTATATCCACTTGAAATAATGTTTGTAATTGTTGGTGAAAGTTTTCTTGAATGTTTTGCTTTGTCATGAAAATCTCCTTGTTTTTATACTATTATTTTATCACAAAAAGGCTTAAAAAGGCTTTATAATAACGGTATCACACGAACAAAAAGGGTAAATAAATCACCCTTTTTCATTAACCTTTTGTTGCACCCGCCATAATACCTTCGATTAAGTAACGTTGGAATACCATATAAAGAATTGTAATAGGGATACCAACCAGCAATGCACCTGCTGCAAAGGCTGAATAATGAATATAATTTAAGTCAGTGATGAACTTAAATTATATTCAAATACCTCTGACACAACATGTGCATCATCCCCAAATTCAGATTGTAAGAATGCTTTAAACTCTAATATATACAATCCTGCATTGGTATCAATCGCTGTTAAACCAGGTTTATCAAAAAAGTGTTTTGCAGCATCTAATCGAAACTTTAAAATTCCCATGTCTCCATAAAATTGAAGCATATTTTTCACTTCTGCTTTAAAAGCTTCTGATGTCGGATCAAAATCTACAAGTCCACCAACAAACGATTGATATGCAACATTCGGTGCATCCCAAAAATAATAGTTTCTGTACGGACTCTCCATATTATTTCTAGCGTCGACATACCAAGGATGTTGATCACTTGAGTGATTGATCACGAGATCCATCATGATATCCATGTTTCTTGCTTTTGCAGCATCAATTAAACTTTGTAAATCTTCTAATGTCCCAAAATCTTCATGTACATCATAATAATCGGTGACTGCATATCCATGATATGTATTGGATGGATGAAATGGTGAGAGCCACAATGCTGTGACACCAAGGTTTTCTAAATAGTCAAGATTATTTTCAATCCCTTTTAGATCTCCAATACCATCATTATTACTATCAGCAAAAGAACGAATAAATATTTGATAATAATTATCAATATTCGGATGAACATCTAGTAGTTCAACTGATGATGGAAATGCATCATTTTGACATGCATTTAAAGCAAGTGTTGCAGAAATAATTAATAAAAGAAATATGATTTTTTTCATTTTATAATCCTCTATCTTTGAGCAAGGATGAACGACCTAAAACATCGTCTCTGCCTTGTCTTTTTTCTAAATCGATCATTTTAGTTTGAAAGATATAATCATGAATCGTACGAGATGTATGACTACTCATAAAAAACATACATATCATTAAATATACACCTGCAGATAATACACTTGCAAGCACTTTCGTTGTATCTCTAAGAAGTAACAACCAAACAGGTGCTTTTGAGCCATCTTTCATGACGACTTGTATTTTTTGAACTCTTTTCCCAAGTGTTTGTCCTGTATTTTTAAAATATGGAAATAAATAAAAGAAAAAGGCAGCTGCTAAAAAAATCACATAAGATAAAGTTTCTGATTGTGGTGAGACACCAATTGCGAGGATCCCTACAAGTGCAACACCACTTGTGTCAATCGCAAAGGCTCTTACACGTTTTTCAAAGGAAGGTACCATCATATCTCCTTAAATCTAAAATTGTAAGCCATGCTCCTAATGGAAACACAATATCATATGTCATAGAAAAGCTTGAATACATTTCGGCTTGTGTTTCTACTACACTTAAAAAGATATCACGAATATATAATCCTGTGTCCATCATACCGGTTCCACTTAAAAATGGAAGTGTGTCTTTATCAAATAAATAATCGTTTGTTGCAACTAAATAGTCTTCATCGTCAACAAAGGTCATATTATTTAACACAAACACTTCAGAAGACGAGAAAGAACTCATTAAAGCTTGAATCACAGATCCTTTTAAATAAACAGTTTTTATACGGTTATCAAAAGGAAATATCTCATATAGTTTCGCAACCGTGATACCCTCATTGTAAGCTAAATCTGTTCTCGTACCACCACCATTATGAATCCCAACAACCGCATTTGTTTTTAGTGCCATGAGTTTTGCCATATATTGCGTTAAATCATTTCTCGAATAGTAGCTTGAACTTGGCAAAATGACATTTGTAATTAACGGTTCAATCTGATCATAATAAGATTCTATCAATGCTTCTATTTCTGGGTTGATGGTCATATTATTCGGCATTTGATTGAATCCTAAATTTTGTGCTTGATAATTTTCTAACCCATTTCTAGACATGTCTAATGTGAGATGACCCACAACTTGACCATATGCTGCAGACTGCATCACAGGCATATCTAACCCTTCACGTGAAATAAAAGTTAAACTGTTTTGGTGGGTATGTCCATTAAACATCGCATCCACTCTTGAAGACCCCGTAAGGTTTCCAATGCCTTGATTGGTGTCGGATCTGGCACCATGATCAATGGCGAATACAAGATCAACTTCTTCATTGCTTCTTAAATAATTTGCATAATAAGACACGTATGTGACTGGGTCTCTAAATTCATAACCTGTGACTCGTGAGGTTGCAATACTCGATTCTAATCCATATCCAATCGTACCAATAATGCCGATTCTAAGATCGCCTCTAGTTACAATCGTATACGGTTGAATGCCTTCTGGTTGTGTTTCAGTATTCGAATAAAACACATTGGCAGCAAGTAAAGGATAGTTTGCTTGAATATCATGATTACCATTAAAGTAATTCAAAATAACATTTAATCCCCAATCAAACTCATGATTACCTAATGTAAAAGCTTCATGATTCATGAAATTCAGTGCTTCTATGATTGGTGCTCCAAAATAATAATTCGATAATAAACTTCCTTGTAGTAAATCACCACCTGAAATAAAAAGGACATGATCTTCTTGACTTTCTACATAATCCACATAACTTGCAATATGAACAATTCCCATTTGATTCCCATCTTCAAGAATCGCACCATGTAAATCATTAATGTATAAGATATGAAGTTCAGTATCACTTGAAATCACAGGTTGAAGTACTGTGATCGTAATCGTTTCAGTTGTGATCAATGTTTGAGAATTCATGACAGAATATCTCACTTGATATGTTCCTACCGTATCATAATCTACAGATGTATCATCAATGATGAGTTGATCTGTAATATATCCATCATTTAAATCAAATGCGACAATATCTTCTAAATAGTTTGGCAAAATATCACCAATATAATAGGTAATATCTTTTAATCCAATAATCGCAGGATATATTTTAAGTGCTTCTTCTCTACCTTCTAAAACAGTCACATCTCTGACAGCTTTCGTTGTCACTTGATAAGGTGTTGTTACATAATAATTAATTTGATAAATACCTTGAGTATCCCAATCCACTCTAGAACTATCAATGATTAATAGATCATCTAAATTTTCATAATAATTATGAGAAACAAGGACACCTTCTTTTAACGAAGGTACATCATCATCTGTGTAGTGAATAAGATCCGAATCAAATGTAATTGTTGCAGGAACAATCAAGCGTCCCTCATTGATTTCTTCTTGACAAGAACCTAATCCTAATATGAGAAGCAACCCTATCATCCATTTTAAATATGTCATGATTCTCCTTTTAAAAAATGTATGCGTTGTTGCATCAACATTTTTGTAATATTTGCATGAGGTAATACGTCATAACCATGCAATGTCTTTTTTGTATGATGTGCAATCACTTTAATTTTTGCTTGTCTAAGTTTTTTCTCTAATGCAATCCCTTCGTCTCTTAGAGGATCAAACTCTGCAGTTTCAATATAAACTGTGTTTAATTCAGTCATATCTCGCTCTAATAATGAGGCATAAGTATCCTCGCTACTATGTTTTAAGTATGCTTTCCACATTGCTTGATTTAAATGTTGATTCCACATAGGTGTGAGTTGATACATATCATTTGATGAAAAATGAGTATGTCTTGTGAGCACTGGATAGATTAACATCGTTTTTTTTATAAGATGATTGCCTTGATCCCTATCATAAAGTGCAAGCGCAAATGCAAGATTACCACCTGCTGAATCACCACCCACAAAAAGTGAAGGAAACTGAAATGTTTCAGTTTGAGTCTTAAGATATTGATATGCAGCAACAACATCTTCGAAAGCTTTAGGGTACCGATACTTGGGTAGTAATCTATATTTAACATATAGTATTTGTAAATCTGCATGTTCAGCAAATTTTAAAATCATCTTTTGATGAAAAGATGCACCCTCTGTTTGAAATCCACCACCATGTAAATAAATCAACATGTTTTTGTGTTCAAAATCATCTTTATAATAATGATAACATGTGATCTTTTCACAACCTAGTGATTGTATAGTTAGACGTTTTCTATTAAAAGGTGATTTCGGTTTCGTAAATTCAAAAGATGCTTTAAAGAAAGCATTCATTAAATGTCTTGTTAATGTTGAATGCTTTTTAAATTTAAATGGTAATAATGGTTTTAAATCTGGATCAATACTATATTTCATTCGGCATCAAATAAAGATACATAAGACCCATATCCATCTTCTTCAAGTGATTCATATGGAATAAATCGTAAACTTGCTGAGTTGATGCAGTATCTTAATCCACCTTTATCTTTTGGCCCATCTGTAAAGACATGACCTAAATGACTATCTGCTTCTTTGCTTCTAACTTCTGTACGAATCATTCCATGAGACAAATCTTTTTTTTCAATGATTTGAGCAATTGGTTTTGTAAAGCTTGGCCAACCACATCCACTATCATACTTATCTAAAGATGAAAACAAAGGTTCTCCTGAGACGATATCTACATATAGACCTTTTCCTTTAAAATCATGAAATTCATTTCTAAATGGTGGTTCTGTACCATTTTCTTGCGTGATATGAAATTGTAGAGGGGTAAGTTTTTCTTTCAATAATTTTTCATTCATGCTTTAGACTCCTTTAAGACTTTCATATAAACCTCAAGTAATTTCTCGCTGACAGTTTCCCATGTAATATATAATGATTCTTTTGCTTGTTTTGAGATACGTTTGTGTTTGGATTTATCTGTCTTGATATCAAGAATTTTATTTGCGAAATGCTCTACATGATCTCCACAAATATATCCATTATAATGATCAACAATACTTGATGCTGCTAACGTATCTTTCAAAAAAATGCCTGGTGTCTCTTGACTTGCTGCTTCAATTTGAACAAGTCCATTTGTATCATATGCTGAAGGAAACAAGAGTAAATCGCAAGCAGCATACATTGCTGAGAGTTCTATACGATCATAGATTGGACCAATAAATGTTATTACATTCGTCAATTTAAGCTCTTCTACGCGTTTTTTAAATATTGATTCATGCGCACCTTTACCAATAAAATACATCATGAATTGTTGATCTTTTTGATACATTGTATGAATAACATCAATAATAAAATCAATATTTTTTATTTTATCTATGCGACCAACAAAAATCATATTAAATACATTTTTGATGTCATATTTCTTTTTTATCGCTTTGACATCAACTTCTTTAGAAGGCAACATATCTGTTGCGTTTGGTATAATAACAGGTTCTTTATTGAGTCCGTATCGCATAAATAATGCTTTTGACCCCTCATTCATTGTCATCGTGACATCACACTTGTTCAGTCTAATCATGATATCTTTAAGCATCACTTTTGTAAATGTCTTTGATTTGGTACGATCATAAAAGTCTTTTTCATATTGTGAGTGTAGTGTTCCAACAACAGGAATGCCTTGTTTTTGTGCAATTTTAATACCTAATTCTCCCATTGAAAAAGGTGATTGAATATGAATAATATCAAAAGAAATAGATTTGAGTTCTTTATTTAATTTTCTATCGAGTGGTGGTATTGCAAGTTGATAGTCTGTTGTAGGGACATAAACATTTAAGACACGTTTAACGTGATATGGAAAATCATCCACATAATGTACATCTTTTGCTTTAGGTGCAAATACATAGACATCATGATCTTTTGCCAACATCCTTGCTTGATAGTCAGTTACTTTTACAACACCATCTAACATTGGATAAAAAGTATCAATGAAAATACCAATTGTAAGTCTTTTCATAGGATCACCACATAAATAACTGGAATAATTAGTGAGGGTAGCATATTTAATACTTTTAATGACTTCATTTCTAAAAAATCAAAGGCTAAAGCAACAATTAATACATTCCCTACTAAACTTAAATAGGTCATTAATTCTACCGGTAATACAGGTGCAAATGTGACTGCGACAAGCATGATAAGACCTTGATAAAGTAGCACAGAAATAAAAGAAAACAACACACCAATGCCTAAAGCAGATGCTAAAATCATCGCAGTAATAAAGTCCAATATGGATTTAATATACAGTAACGTTAAATTGCCTTGGATGACATCTTGAAACACCCCAAGAATTGCAATCGCTCCGATACAAAATATCAAACTTGCAGTGATAAACCCTTCAGTCATGGGTGGTAATTGATATTTTGATTCAATGTTATTTATTAGTACTCGAAATCTCTCATCAAGTTTTAAAAATGATCCTATAGCCGTACCTAAAATAATCGAAATTAAAATAAGGAGTTCATATTGCGTTTCAAGACCATTCCCTTGGATAAAAACAAAATCACTGATAAACCATCCGATGCCCATCAATAGCAAAACAAGACCCATCACAAGCTTGAGTTGTTTTGTATAGTCAACACTTAATTTTGATTTAAATATTAAGCCAATGAAAGACGCAATGATAATTGCGGCAGCATTTATTAATGTTCCCATAAATCTCCATTCATATTATACCTTTTTTTTACCCTTTTATCTATGTTAAAATAAGACTGAGGTTGATATGATAGAAACTTTTGATATCTTAATACCAACAACAAATTCATTACGCACCATACGCGTTTATGATCCGGGTAACTGCACAAAAGATCATCCTTGTGATGTATTATTTATGCATGATGCTCAAAATATTTTTGATGATGAGATAAGCTATCACGAAGTTTCATGGCGTGTGATTGAGGGATTAAAGCATACAGATACACATCATATGATGATTGTAGGGATTGATAATTCACCAACTGAAAGAATGAATGAATATAGTCCTTATGAAACAAATATTGAACTCAAGGATCGATTTATGAAAGGTCTTGGAGGTAAAGGATTTATCTATATTGACTTCATCGTGAAAACATTATTACCAAAAATTACAACTATGTATCAAACATCAAGTAACTACTATATGGTCGGATCTTCCATGGGTGCATACATTTCTATGTTTGCAGCCATGCGGTATCCATCATTATTTAAAGGTATCGGATGTTTATCGATTGCTTCATGGTTCAACGAAAAACAATTTTTATCAGACTTAAATGCATCGAAAATAAATACTGAAACGTCATTTTTTATCACTGTTGGAAACGATGAAACGTCATCTTCAGATGTTAAAGAATTTCCACAAATTTATATCAATAATTCTAAAAGTGTTTATGAAATACTTAAACAAAAACTTGTAAAACATCTTTCATTTAACATTGTTAATGGAAAACATAACGAAAAACAATGGATGCAAGTTTTTCCAGATTTTCTAAATTTCATAAAAGAAAAAAAAGGATAATCGCATCCTTTTTTTTATCTAAAATATGGAGGCCCCGACCGGATTTGAACCGACGATCAGGCAGTTGCAGTGCCATGCCTTACCACTTGGCTACAGGGCCATTACAGCACTAATGATTATAACGTAAAGGTTTAAACTAGTCAACGGAAATCCCACACTCCTCTAAATTAGCAATTATATATTGACAGTGCTCATTTAATTATGGTATATTGATATTGGCAATTAATATTACAGACTGCCAAAGGAGGTTTTCTTATGCA